>DAHYUM010000219.1 GCA_027398005.1 bacterium | reverse complement strand
GTAGCCGAAGTAATACTTGTTGCCTTTGATGCTCACGCAAGGGTAACTCTTATTAACCGCAAAGGACACGAAGTATTGGGATATGAACCGGGCGAGCTTATAGGAAAAGACTGGTTTAAAGTTTGTCTGCCCCCTGAAGAGTATGAAGAAGTTTTCAACGTATACAGGCTTTCAATGGCAGGTCAGCTTGAACCGAATGAATACTATGAGAACCATATTTTAACAAAAACCGGTGAAAAGCGTTACATTGCCTGGCATAATACGCTGGTTAGGAATGATGAGGGAGAAATAATAGGCACTTTAAGCTCGGGCGAGGATATTACAGAACAGCGGGCCGCCGAAGAAGCAATATTGAAAAGCGAAGAGAGGCTGTCCCTTATTTTCAACAACTCCGAGGATATGCTTTGCCTTCTGCAGGTTGAACCGGAAAACAAGCTTACCTATGCGGCAGTAAACAAGGCTTACCTTGAAGCGGGCAAAGCCCAGAATTTTACCCTTGCCGAAAGCGATTTTATTAATAGGGAAGTGACCGATGTGCTTGCCAACGTTTTAAATTTCGATAAAGAGTTTATAGCAGTTGAATACAGGCGTTTGGCGGATGTTATCGAGTCGAAGGAAGCTCTCCGCTTTGAACGTGAAGTTGCAACCCCCGTTGGCACTGTTTATATTGATACAGGGCTTATACCGGTTCTTGATAACGAGGGAAGATGCATCCATATCCTCTGGTCTTCGCGGGATATTTCAAGAAGAAGAAAAGCCGAGGTTGAACTTGAAAAACACAGGAATAATCTTGAAGAACTGGTTAAGCTTAGGACAGAAGAGATTGAAAAAATTAATGAAGACCTGATAAACGAAATTAAAAAGAAACAGGAAGCCGAAAACCTTCTTAAAAATTCGCTTGAAAAGGAAAAAGAATTAGGAAGGCTCAAAAGCCGGTTTATATCGACCGCTTCGCACGAATTCAGGACTCCCCTTACAGCGGTTTTAACTTCTGTTGAACTGCTTCAGCGCTACGGTAAAAATTGGGACGATGAGAGGAAAAATACGCACCTGGAGAGAATTAAAAATTCAGTCGATTATTTAACCAGTCTTATGGATAACGTTTTAAGCATAAGCCGCGCCGATTCAGGCAAGATTGAGCTAAAGCTTTCCAATGTCGATTTATACGAACTTTGCGGAAGGGTAATTGAAGAGTTTTCGCTTACAAAGAACGAAGGACAAAGTCTTCTTCTTGCATATGAGGCGGATAGAAATAAGTTCGTGCTGGATAGCAGGCAGATTTATACAATTCTTATTAACCTGGTTTCAAACGCAATTAAGTATTCCCCCGACGGCGGATTGATTGAACTGAAGGTTGAAAACGACAGCAGGGGAATTAAAATTAAGGTAAAGGATGAAGGTATCGGCATTCCGGAAGCGGATCTTCCAAGAATGTTCGAGCCTTTCCACCGCGCCGAGAACATCAACGAAATCAGGGGCACGGGGTTGGGTTTGGCAATTGTTAAAAATGCCGTTGAACTTCACAAGGGAAGTGTAAGGGTCGAATCGGAACTGGGGAAAGGGACTACCTTTATAGTCGAAATTCCATACGCCGGGGAGTAGCTTTTACTCCCCTTCAGCAGCCTGAAGAAAGAATTCCCCCGGCGGGGAGCCATCCGAAATTACGTGTTAAATTCCGTTAATACTAATATATTTAAACATTCCAATTATTTCTGATTACGAAAATCCGCAATTAATGCGCGCTGCCGCGAAAATTAATTTCCGCCTGCGGTGTGTCACACTCTAATAAAATATGTATCTAAAGGGTAAACGGGAAAAATAATTTTGCAATTGGAAGAACAGGTAGAGCTGGCAAAAAACGGAAACAAGCAAGCGCTGGAAAAAGTAATTGAAGGCATTCAGGATAAAGTTTTCGGCCTCTCATTAAGAATGCTTTACAACCCGGCCGATGCCGAAGACGCCGCGCAGGAAATCTTAATAAAAATAATTACCAGCCTCAACTCTTTCAGGGGCGAAAGCCTTTTTACAACATGGGTTTACAGGATTGCCGCAAACTATCTTTTAAGGTGCAGGCAAACCGAAAAAAAATATTCTTCTACATTTGTGAAGTACGAAGAGAGCCTGGAGCTTGAAAAGTGCGCCCGATGGGACGATGCTGAATTAACAAGCGGGAATAAGATATTTTACGATGAAATTAGAATAAGCTGTTTGATGGGGATGCTTCAGTGCCTTTCGCGTGAATTGAGGATTGCCTACCTGCTTGTGGATATATTCGAGGTGCGGAGCTGCGAGGGGGCAAAAATTCTGGATGTAACCCCCGAAGTATTCAGAAAAAGGCTTTCGAGGGCGCGGGCAAAGCTGAAAGACTTTGTTTTAAAGAACTGTTCCGAGGCAAAACCGGGCAATTTGTGCAAATGCGGATATCACACGGCGGCGCAGATTGGAACCGATAGATTTGAGGGGAATAATATGCTTTTTACGCGTCTAAACAGAAAAGGAATAATTGAACACGATACCGCCGCTATGGTTGATGAAATGGATGAACTTAACAGGGTGGGGCTGTTATTCAGGAATAATCCGGATGCAAAGGCCCCCGATAAATATATACAGGATATAAGGAAATTAATTAATTCGGGTAAATACGAATATTTTAAAAATTAAAGCGGGTGTAAAATGATTGTAAGAATATGGCACGGGTATACAACCCCCGAAAATGCAAAGGAATATCAGAATCTTCTTTTTGAAGAGGTTTGGCCTGGGATTGAGGATAAAAATGTGAACGGTTACAAAAGCATTGAACTGATACGAAGGGAGCTTGAGAATGAAGTTGAATTTATAACCATTATGAAGTTTGACGATATTAATGCCGTAATAGAATTTGCCGGCACCAACTACCAGGAAGCTTATGTGCCCCAAAGGGCGCGGCTTCTGCTTAAACGTTTCGATTCCTCATCACAGCATTATGAGCATTTGGGAGCTGTTAATTATTAAAACCGGCAGGGGAAAGCTAACAGATATTAAGTTATTTATTTCGATAAAAAAACGATGTTCCGTTACGGGATTAATGAAATTATCCGGAGTTGAAATGAAAATTTTTGCAATGTTATTGCTTTGCGCGTTGTTAATTCCCTCTTATTCAAAGGCGCAGGAGAACGAAAATGACGGCTGCCTTATTAATGTTAAAGTAAATTATCCGGCAAGCCTTTTTATGACGGTCGATAACGTATCGCAATGGGCCGAGTATTATGACGGAACTATTCTAGAGTTCTGGAAAAAGCATTATTCAATTACGCAAAGCCAGAACCTGCTGCTGGCGGATTATGCCGTAATAAGAAAGAAGTACAAGTGGGGGTTTATAGAGGAGTGCTTTTTGAACGCCGGCTCTCTTGATGAGGCCCTAACATGCACCGGCGCCAAATTAGATAATGGCGAATTGGCGATAATTAAAAATACGTTGAACTCGTTTAAGGATAATTTTGATATCCTGTGGAACAGCGGTAATTATTTGTTTGAACGCAAAAGCAAAATTGAAAGCGAAATTAACCGGTTAAAACTTAATAACCTGCCTGCAATTATTGCCCGGCTTTACGGGTATAAAAACAACAATAAAAATTTTGTGGTAAACCTGCTGTTTAACCCGATAAGCAATAACTCCGACGGGGGCGCCGACGGCGGTATATTTATACGCAACGGTAAAGACATTCCCGTTGAAGAAGACCTTATGGTTATGCTTCACGAAATTGCCCATACCTTAAGCGATTCCTTAAAGAATATGCTGTTTAATATTGCCGGGCGGGAGGGGGTTGATAAGAGCA
>DAHYUM010000218.1 GCA_027398005.1 bacterium | reverse complement strand
GCGCCTAAAGTTGTTCCTTTTGCCCTTACCCAGTCGCCGTCTGCATAGCACTGAATAGGGTCTTTGTCAAAATCGTGTTTTACGTCGCTGTTCTTTTCGGGAACCATATCCAGATGCCCCTGCATAACAACTGTCTTCAAATTTTCTTTACCTTTAGTTGCAGGTTTTTTAACAAGCACATTGCCGAAACCGTCAACAGCATATTCAAGATTATTCTTCTTGGCAAATTCAACCACATAAGCGGCAATGGCGGCTTCGTTGCGCGAAGGATGAGGAATAGAGCACATTTCCTCGAAATGATTCCACAATTTTTCGGGTTTTAGCCCATTTAAAGCTTTTCCCATTTTACTCTCCTTTACTTTTCAATTTCCTTAAAAGAAATCAATTTGTTTGTATATAGCATAGTAATGAATTTCGGAAGGCGCTCGTATACGGGCTGAATTTCATCGCCGAAACGGGCAACAAGCTCATCCGAAATGAATTTAATTTTATTCTCTCCGTTAATCAAAAGCCAAACGGCCGAACCGAGTTTATCGAGGTTAAGCTTGAAATATTTGCTTTTAAAACTTGGTTCGAGATACTTAACAAGAATTTTGTTTTTAAACTTGGGAATAAGGACCGTTACATTCCCCTCTCCGTCTTTCTCCTCTCCGTAAAATTTATACGGCGTAAGCTCCAGCAGATTTAAATTCTTTATTTCTTTTTTTCTATTGAACAATATATCCGCCTTTAAATCAGTTTATATTAAATAAAAATGTCCCGGTTAATTACCGGGACATATAAGAAATTACATAGAAACAGCAGGAGGAGCGGGTTCATCCGGTTTGCCTGCGTTCTTTAACGGAACATAAATCATTATAAACGCGATTATGGCAAGCACCAGAATACCGATTTCAATAGGCGCTTTGGCAAAAATCTGAAGCAGTTCAACTTTTGCAATTTTGAAAGGAGCGAATGCGAGACCCGTTAATGCTTCGCCGGCTATAAAGCCCGCGGCCAACAGAACGCCTACATTCTCTACTCTTGCAGTCTGAGCTTCGTTATGCCCTCTCTTCT
This sequence comes from bacterium, assembly GCA_027398005.1. GTDB lineage: Bacteria > Bacteroidota > Ignavibacteria > Ignavibacteriales > Melioribacteraceae > JAEXUB01. The sequence continues at coordinate 2,807 of DAHYUM010000218.1, read as the reverse complement.
TATTATATATATCAACAATACCTTTAACAAGGCCGCCTACAAAAATGGCGAATGTTGTTTCCAATGGAAGGTACATGCCAACGCTTACAAGCATCGGGCTCTTTACCTGCATCATTATGAATGCAAGGCCCATAAGCATGCCAACTATAATTAATGGCCACGACATCTGTCCGCCAACAATACCGTTGGCAAGCATAGCCATAAGGCCTGCCTGCGGGGCCGAAAGTTTAGGCGAGCCGAAGCCCCCTTCGTACCCTTCTTTAATGCCCTGCGCAATATCCGCCTGATTAAGTCCGTTTAATACAATAAACATTACAAGCGAAGCCATAATAACGCCTGCAATATCGCCTAACTGCATCTTCCATGGAGTACCGCCAAGGATATGCCCGGCTTTAAGATCCTGCAGCATTTCCCCCGCAACTGCAGCGGCAACGCATACAATAGCCGCAACACCCAAAACCGCGGCAACGCCGCCGTGCTGTGCATCCACACCCATTGCAACCATTACAAGAGCTGTTACTACAAGGGCTGTTAATGTTAATCCGCTTATGGGGTTATTGCTCGAACCCATAATGCCTACCAGATAGCCCGAAATAGCCGCGAAGAAAAATGCCAATACTATAAGAACGGTTGCGGCTACAAGCGAAGGAAGAAATCCTGCGCCGAAAAGGAAATATGTAACTGCGAATGTTGCTATTGCGCAGCAGATAATACCTAAAACTATCCATGAGAATTTGATATCTTTTTCTGTTCTTACTGTGCTTACTTCGCCGCCCGAAGCTGCTTTCTTAACATCAGAAATTGACCTGCCTATGCCGGCAATTAAGCTTTTTCTCATTTTAAATAGTGTATAACCGGCGCCCATAAGCATACCGCCAATGGCAATTGGCTTTACAATGAATTTCCATATTGCATACATCTGGAATACAGGATCGCTCACTTTTGTCATTGCAGTATCGAGCGTAAATGATTTATCCTGTGTGGTTAATAGCTGTGCCCATCCGTTAAGAAATTCGGGGGTTATGAATGGGGTTATAAAATATAAAATCATTGGTGTCAATAATCCCCATGCTAAAAGTCCGCCGCTGAAGTTCAAAGCGCCCAGTTTAGGGCCTATAATGTAACCAACGCCCATGTAAGCGGGGCTAATACCGGGCGAGCTGAGGAGCATTCCTCCTTCCCCCTGAATGGTTGTGCCTGTGATAGTCTGTTTTGAGAAAGAGATGAATTTTTCCCAGGTTTCGGCAAAGAGTTTGAATTCGGCAAGAGCCTTAATAAGAGCGCCTCCAATCATAGCGCTGAAAAGGAATTTTGAGCCGGTGCCGCTTGTACGCCCTGCTTTATGAATTTCGGCTGCGGCTACAGATTCGGGGAACGGAAGTTCCACATCTTCAACCATAACGCGGCGCAAAAGCGCTACGAACATAATACCAAGAATACCGCCGGTAACCAATATTAAAGACGCGGTTACGTAATGCGAAAAAGTATAAAATTCTTTCCATAATCCTGAAAAATAAAATGCAGGCAGAGTAAATATAGCGCCTGCGGCAACAGATTCGCCGATTGAACCGACGGTTCTTGTAAAGTTTTCCTCAAGAACTGATCCTTTGAATGCCTTTAACAAAGCCATGCCGATTACAGCTGCCGGATAGGTGGCCGCAATTGTCATACCTGCCTTTAAACCGAGGTATGCGTTTGCCGCTCCAAGTACAACCGCCATAATAAGACCTATAATAAGTCCGCGGATTGTAAATTCCGTCATTGTAGATTCGGCCGATACAAAGGGTACAAATTTCTTTTGTTCCGCCATTTTAATGAGCTCCTTTTATTGAAATTATTTCATAAAGAAAAAAACACCGTGAAATATAATTAGCTCCGGCTAAGCTAACAAATATTTTTAAAAATAATAAGCCCTAAATAACCGGCTAAAATTCCATCTTCCTCATGCCAATATGGCAGATTGCAAAATCATATTTAACCGGATCTTCCGGATCAAATTCCTTTAACCCGGCTGTAATTTCCTCAGCCATCTTCCACGAAACAGCCTTGGACTTTGTCATTTTAAGCATTCTGCATATCCGCGCAACGTGAGTATCAACCGGGATAAGAAGTTTTGCAGGGGGAATTTCTATCCACAATCCGAAATCGAGTTCATCTTTCCGTATCATCCACCTTAGAAAGAGATTCATCCTTTTGCAGGCGCTCCCTTTGAATGGATCGGGGAACATGAATGCCAGACCGTGTGTGTGGCCGGCATTTCCTCCGCAAAGTGATAGAAGGTTTTTAGAAAAGAAAGATACCGCATTTTTAATATTCTCTTCCTTTTCAAAATAATAGAGAAGGAAAAGATACTTAAGCGAACCGTACCCTTCGTAAACTTTACGCAGACCGGCAAATAGATGCGCAATATCTTCAGTAGTATAAAAGCGGTGTTTAATGCCGGCAAACAGGTTCTTATGTTTTTCATAATTGAACTTGAGCACAAACTCGTACGGTTTATTATTCATTATTGAATGAATTTTCTCGAGCGTGTTCATTATCTGCGCTACATTGCCGTAGGCAAATACCGACGAGATGAATGCCGAGATTTCGATATCGTGGATATTTTTGAACCTGTGAGGGAATTCCAAAGGATCGGGGGATATTTTGCTTTTATCAAAAAAGCGGTAGTGGTAATCGAGTTTCTGCTTTAAATTTTTATTCTGCTTCATCAGGGAAAAATGATTAATGAATTAAATTACTCCATTATTTTATACAACGCGCCCGGCTGTGCAAGGTTGGTTTCATAAAGCGCTATTTTACCGCCG
>DAHYUM010000217.1 GCA_027398005.1 bacterium | reverse complement strand
TTTTTTGCCGTTGCCAGTAAGCTCCATATATTGTTTAAAAGGGCGAACCTTCTTGATAGTGTATAAAACTGCATTATTCTTAAGTGAAGTGGAGGTTATTTTGCCGGTAATTACAATTGAATTTACATCGCCGTAATTGCCGATTCCGGCGGCGCTGAAGTATTTGGCGAGTATTTCATCGGCAGTTTGAGCTTTTATATCTGCAAAAGCGCTCATAGCAATAATTATTAAGGCAAGGTATTTAAATTTCATTTCATCCCTTCCTACTTATATTATTTTTTCAGGAGAACTGAAGAGGGGTCGAATAATACGTCGGGTAATTCTATATCAACTTTAAATTCAACAATTTCCCCCCTGAAATAGTGGTCAGGTTTAACGCCCGGCGCGTCCGAGCTTATTTTTGCTGCGTATTTTATCCCTTTTGCATCTTTGAAATCGGAATAATACTGTGTAATTCCGTTATTGGCCATTCTTACAATCATAAAATCATCCGGGTCAATATCGTAATAAAAAATATTATCCCCCTCATCATCACCGTTTTTCGGCTGAGTAACTTTAATTCTATAAAGGTCTTTACCGTTAAACTCTGTTTTGCCTGTGTATTCCATCGGGTAGCTGTTCAATTTCGCGTAAAAAAGAGGGGCGAATCCGTATGCGTACATATTGAATGCTGCCTGGTTGTTTTTATCGGCAGGGCGCTGTTTAAATTCTTTCTGTATATATGCCCAGTTCTTATTCTTAAAATTTCCAATAATTATAGTATCCTCTGCGTCAACCGACTTGTAATAATAATTATCCGGTTTCTTTACCATCACTTCAATTTCGCTTGCCGCTTTTCCGTCAGGGGTGGTGCTCAACCGGTCCCTGTGAAGCATAGTCTGCATATTTTCCATATTATCCGAGCCGATTGCTTTAAGATGTGCCTGAAGTATATCCTCAATCGTATTAAACTGTTCTTTTTTCTGGTTAGAACAGGAAACGATAAATAATGCAAATATTACAATAGCTGATTTTTTCATTTATGCCGCCTATATATTTTCAGTAGATTGCTTTAGCGCCCTGCTGTGGTCGAATAATTCAACCGGTGTCATTTCCTTAAGGAACACCAAACCGCGTGTTGCCCTTATAAGGGGGCTGGGGTGATTATAGAACCAGTCCCTTCCAAGAACCGTTTTAAGTGTCTGGTACTGTTCAATCTGAATTTTCTGCGCAAGTTCGTTAAAAGGTCCGTCGTGTTCGTAACTTGGGAAAGAAGCTTCCTTCTGCGAATTAAATGTATTGAGGAAAGAGTTTTCCATAACAGCGAACATATTTAGGGAAACCGGCACAAACAAATTTGCCTCGCTCGGGTGGAAACGGTACCATACATTACGGTATCCCCAAATCTTCAGCGGTTTATCTGGGTGCTCTGCAGAATATAATTTAATGGCTTCGGTTATCGCCTGTAATACTTTATAATGTGTATCGGGACCGCTGGCTTCCGGATCCAGTGCCATTGTTACAAGGTCAGGATTTATTTTCTGCAGAAGTTCAAGTGTAGGCGTTACGTCCCTGTCAAGTGTAGGTTCTTCGGTAAATATATCTCCCTTATAAAAACCGAGTCTGAGTGAAATCACGTTATCGCAGCTCCATCCGAAATATCCCCAAAGGCATTCAACTTCCCATTCCCTTAACATCCCTTTAAGTTTCTGTATATGCGAATAGTCTTTCTGCCCCGGGTAGGCAGTATTAAAATATTCTTCAAGTTCCTTAATTTTCTTCTCTATACGTGCAATATCCTGCTCGTCGAAAACTTCCATAAGAATACGAAGCAGCCTGCGTGCAATTGCCTCTTCCTTAAAATCCTGGTTATTTGCGGCAACGCCGTCAAGGTAGCGCCATATATCCCTGTTCCTGCCGTTCATATTGGTAGTCTTAAAATACCCTTCCTTATGCAAAATGGTAAAGTAAGGGGAGTGGATATATTTTTTAAGCGATTGAAGCTGTTTCATTACGAATTTATTTGTAACTGCAGTAAATCCGCTTGTAAAAGTGGCAAACCAATGTTTGTTGGTGGCGCTGCGTACATGGCGCACAACCGCGGGCAGATATCCCAGCATCACGTCGTCGTGATGCGGTTCGGTATGAAGGAATGTAGTATTAAGGCGTACTGTAGAGCCTTTTTCTATTTTTTCAACAAGACGGTTATATACCGATTCAGCAATCTCATTTAACGATTTGCCCGTTTTTTCAATTATGTATTTAACAAAAATATCATTTGTGGCATCTTCTGCAGTAAGTTCAAGTATCCTTTTTCTTTTCTCAAGAGCACAGTCAACAATTACTTTTTCAATCAGGTTTTCGCTAATAATTTCATTTCTGCTGAAGAGTTCAAGCTGTCTCATTTTAAGGTTTTTAGCGGCCCCCAAAGTAATATAAAAGCGTGCATTAGGCATAAGCTGTAATGAAGTAGCTGGGTAGAGAATATTCTTCTCTTTTGTAAGGGCGTCTGCAACAACCTGTGCTTTTGCTTCTCCGGCTGCTATAATAATTATTGCGGCTTTAGGATTGAAAGTAATTGTGCCAAGACCAATTGTAATTACAAGTCTCTTACGGGCAATTTCAATGCCTCCCAAATCGGTTGCGGCGGCAGCCTGTGTTTCATAATTCGTTTCCGTAAGGCGGGTAGGGGAATAGTGGTCGGAACCACGTACGTTAAAGCCAATATGCCCGTCAGGGCCTATACCCCCAAGAAAGAAGCCAATTCCTCCGAGGGACCTAATTTTATCTTCATATTCCTGGCACCACTGGTCTATTTTAGCAAGCACATTCTTCTGCTTTTTCTCAAGGTCGTTGGTAGCATGGCGTATTCTAAGGCTTAAATCCACAGTCATATCGGGCCAGATGCTTTCGAGGGTTTCATTCTCATCAAGCCCTAATTTAGAAGCGTCAATAAGAATTGCCTTATTCCTGTCAAGCCCGAACCCGTCTATGTAAAATTTATTAACATAATAATAAAAGCTGTTATGCTGGCTTGTATTGATTGGATAAAATTCATCAATCTGGACGAAATAGAGGCTTTTCATATCAGGTTTAACCGTGGTATTAATGCCGTTTTCTTCAAGCATTTCCTTTATTTTTTTCGTATTCCAGCCGTTTAAAATTTGTGTAACCCATTTAATGAAATGTTCCGGTGTTTTACCTGTAGGAAGGCTAATTACACCCCCCGGATTGTTCTGGACCCATTCTATAAAACGGAGAGCGGCCAGTTTACCCAATGCGGGGAAATTATTTACCACAATGGTCTGAATTTTTTCTTCAGGTTTGTACAATATTTTCATTGATGATTCGGTTAAAAATCTCTCTTCAACAGGGGTGATTGTAGTATCGTTTTTGCGCATCTTTTCTCCTTTATAACAGCTTTACAAAATTACAAAATTCCAACCTATATTATATTAAAAAAAGATAATCTTTAATTATTTGGCGCTATTCCCAATAATAAGTGCATAATATCGAGTAGTAAGTTTTATTTATGTTTCTTTAATGGAGTAATTACTTGTAAAACAGCTAATTAGTAGCTATTTTTTGAATGTAAAAACGGCGCGTTCGTCTAGTGGCTTAGGACGTCGCCCTCTCAAGGCGAAGATCACGGGTTCGAATCCCGTACGCGCTACAATAAATGCTGTTTTTATCCTTATTGGGGAACTTTTTTATTATTTCGTCCGGTTTTTTGCATATCATTTAAATTGAAAGCCCTTAATGAAGCGATACGAAAAACATATTTTTATTTGTACCAACCGCCGCCCGGATGGGCATCCTAAAGGAAGCTGTGCCGAAAAAGGCTCCGATGAAATTGCACAAACCTTCAAAAAGAAAATTGCGGAACTTGGAATGAACAAGACA
>DAHYUM010000216.1 GCA_027398005.1 bacterium | reverse complement strand
GCAAGATTGTTATGCATCGCTGCAAGCATAGAAACGCCGCGGGCATAACCGATTTTAAGAGTGGACTGAACATTCTTTCCGTAGAATGCCGTTTCAATCGCAAATTCGTCCGGTTTGTGCTCTTTTATCAGGCGGTCAAGTTCGTCGTATATAAGTTTAAGCCGCCGGGCCATTTCATTTGAGGCGGGTATTTTAATAACGCCTGCCGCAACAGGCGTTAATTCATTATTCGAATACTTTATTATTCCGTATCCGGTAAACAGAGTTCCCGGATCTACGCCGAGGATAATCATCTTTTATATTGATTTAATTTAATCCCTGAAATCGGCATTGCTGTAAACATTCTGAACGTCGTCGCATTCTTCGAGTGCTTCAATAAGTTTGCCCACTTTTTCGGCATCTTCGCCTGCAACGCCAACGTTGTTTTTTGCCACCCACTGGAGCGATGCGTTTTCTACCTTAACCCCTTTTTCAACAACCGCCCTGCGTACCGGTTCGAATGTTTCAAGAGAAGTTGTAACAACAAAAAATTCATCTTCGGTCTGCAGGTCGTCTCCCCCTGCATCAAGAATAATTTCCATCATATCGTCTTCGGTACGGTCTTCGCGCTGTATTGTAATTACTCCCTTGCGGTCAAACATCCATGCTACGGAACCCGATTCCCCCATACTGCCTCCGTGTTTGGTAAAATGGTGGCGTATTTCGGCAACGGTTCTGTTTTTATTGTCTGTTGCGCTTTCAATCATTATTGCAATTCCTGCCGGTCCGTATCCTTCGTATGTAATTTCGGTATAAGTAACTCCTTCAAGTTCGCCGGTTGCTTTTTTAATAGCGCGGTCAATATTATCGGCAGGCATATTGGCCGATTTGGCATTATCCACAGCTAATCTTAAACGGGGATTGCCGTTCGGGTCGCCTCCCCCCTGTCTTGCCGCAATAGTAATTTCCTTAATAAGACGTGTGAACATATTGCCTCTTTTGGCATCAAGAGCGGCTTTTTTCCTTTTGATGGTTGCCCATTTGGAATGGCCCGACATAAAAATACTCCTCTAATATTTTCTATTTAACAATAATATCTTTTAATCTTATCTGCGGATATGATTTACCGTCTTTTGTAATAGTTTCAATTGTAAAGACAATATCCATGTAATTTTTATCTTTATCAAGCTGTTCGGCAAAGGCCCCCAGATTGAATCCGATTGCATCGAACACTTTTTCGCTTCCGTTCTGCTTAAGTGTTGCCACTATATGGTTTGTGCCCACGATTCTTGGCGCATAAACCAGCCTTACATTCTCCGACATGAAAACGGGGCGCATATTGCCCGGCCCGAACGGGGCGAATTGATCGAGTATCCTTAGGAATTTGGGTGTTATATCGGCAAAATGGATTTTTGCGTCAATCAGTATTTCGGGCACCCTTACATCCTCGTGTTTTATCTGTGTATGAAGAATTTCGTTGAATCTTCTTCTGAATTCACCGACATTCTTAATTTCTATTGCAAGTCCCGCCGCGGCCTCGTGTCCGCCGAACTGAAGAAGTATATCTTCGCAGCTCTGAAGCGCTTCATAAATATTAAATCCATTCGCGCTTCGCGCCGAGCCTTTTGCTACTCCGTCTATTGTAGTAAGCATAACAGCGGGGCGGTGGAATTTTTCAACCAGCCTCGAAGCCACTATTCCTATAACCCCCGGATGCCAGTTGTCATCGTGAAGGACAATTCCCATATCCCTGTCAAGATCGAAAGTTTCGGCAACCATTTCCATGGCGTGCGTAAAAGTAACCTCGTCAATTTTTCTTCTCTGGGCATTTTCATCTTCAAGAATCTGCGCAAGTTCAACTCCCTTGCCCGGGTCGCTTGTAGTAAACAGGTCAACCGCCCTGTTGGCGTCACCAAGCCGGCCTACGGCATTAATGCGCGGGGCAATGGAAAACACTATTTGTCCCGCCGATAAATTACCCGGTTCAAGTTTTGCGGCACGCATAAGGGCATAAATACCCGGACGCGGACTGCGGTTAATTAGCGCAAGCCCTTCCTTAACCAGAATTCTGTTTTCATCGGTAAGGGGAACGATATCGGCTGCGCCTGCAAGGGCAACCAGATCGAGATACTTAAACGGTAAATCCTTTTTGCCAATTCTTGATGATACAGCAAGCGCGAGTTTAAAAGCAACGCCTGCACCCGAAAGGTATTTGAAAGGGTAGCTGCATCCCGGTGTAAGCGGATCCAGAACCGCGTGCGCGTTCGGCAGAATGTCTTTAGGCTGATGATGGTCGCATATAATAGTATCTATACTAAGTTTATTTGCGTATTCAACCTCATCAACCGCCGTAATGCCGCAGTCAACCGAAATCATTAATGTAACCCCTTTTGCCTTAAAGAGGTCAATGCTTTGAATTGATATTCCGTATCCTTCGGTTAATCTGTTGGGGATATAAGTTTCAACCTGCGCCCCCAGCTCCTTAAGGAATAGATACAAAAGGGCCGCGGAACAGGTTCCGTCAACATCATAATCGCCATAGATAATAATTTTTTCATTCCCGGTAACAGCATTAATAACCCTAAGGGATGCTTCTTCCATCCCCGACATCATGTAGGGGTCGTACAGGGAATCTATTGAAGGGCGGAAATATTTTTTTGCCTCAAAATAATTCGTAATTCCTCTTTGAATCAGTAGTGTGGCAAGGATAGTAGAAATATTCAAACTATCCGATAAAGCCAGCACAGCTTTTTCATCCGGAATTTCGTTAATCTTCCAACGGTTTTTCGACATATTATTTAACCGCAGAAGTTTTAAATAAAGACGCAGGTCTGTAAGCCGAATTCTGTAACCCGCCAATTAAGGAGGGCGGCAATTATTTGTCTAGTTCCGTCATTACTGGCGGAATCGAGCGGTTTACCCGAAGGGAATCAAAAGCGAACAACTTCCTCTTTCAATAGAAAGAACCCTTCTGCTTAACCTTGCTCCGGGAGGGGTTTACCTTGATTCGTAAACGAACTCTCACACGAGACCTCCTGCATTACTGCAGAAGCGGTAGGCTCTTACCCTGCCTTTTCACCCTTACCCGCCATTAAGACGGGCGGTATCTCTCTGTGGTACTCTCCGTAGCCGTTAGTTTACACTAATAGCCCCCGGGTGTTACCCGGCTCCCTGTTCTGTGGAGTTCGGACTTTCCTCTACTCTCGTAAACAGGAAACGAGTAGCAATTGCCCAACCTGCATCATCAATAATTCTTCTGCCTTTTATTATTATATAATTTATTTAACTCTTCATTGTTTTAAATATAATAAATTTTTCTTCACTTAACACACCGGCGACTTCAAAAAAATTCCGGACGTCCCCTTTTTTCGAAAAATATAGGGTAAAATATCCCATTTTTTAAGACAAAGGGACTTATTAAAGGGAGTGCTTTTCAGGGTTAATTCACTGTTTTATCTGGGAAGTAAATGTATTGCGCAATAATGGGACGTGGCATCTGCATTTAACCTTAAAATGATTGCTTTATTAATTACAGCAGTATGCCGAGTCAATTAAGGCTGTTCTTTAACTTAAAATGCCTCGAATCCCCCCATTCGCTGTACCCAATTTCTTCGTCAATGCCCAGAATCCTCAGTTCAAGGCATCCGCGGCAGGTATCGGCATTTTCATCCAGACAAGGTTTATTATCGTACAACTGGTAAGAGGAGCGGTACTGAACATCGGTTACGTTAGGCATTATAATATTAGCCCCGGCTTTAAGACCTTTTTCCCTCCCCTCCTCGTCAATTGCCTGCAGTGCTGTTGTGGCGGCAATATTAACATCTTTCAGATACAGCCTTGTAGCCGCAATCATTTTAAGCGAAAGAAGAAGTTTATCCTCTTTTATTATCATATTATCTCCGGCAATTGAAGCAAGAGGGGTACCATTGCTTATTAGGTAAGGTCCCA
>DAHYUM010000215.1 GCA_027398005.1 bacterium | reverse complement strand
GCAGTAACATCGTCTTGCTCGATCCTGACGTGGCGAAGTTGTTCCCGGATTCCAAGACGGTCAATGATACCTTGCGCATATTGGTGAAAGTCGCAAGACAGAAGGTAAAGAAGGCCGGTTGACCCGGCCTTTTTTATTTCTGCGGTCTAACAACAGGCTGAAGCTGACGGCTCACCTGGCGAAATTCCTGAGTGCCCGCAGCTTAGCCTGAGCGTTAGGTTCCATATTTATAGTTACACAGGCATAAAAAATTATTATAGTGGAGCTCACTGAGAGCATAAAGCGATGAAAGAGGATAAAAAAATAATAATAGTGGAAGACGACCCTTTTTCGCAGGATTTTTACAAGTTCGTGTTTTCGAAAGCCGGATTTGAGCCTGCTATTATAGAAGACGGCGATATTATTTTGGAAACTTTAAAGCAGGGGGGAATTTCCCTTGTTATTATGGATATTAACCTGAAGAATACATACCTTAAAGGGGAAAAGACAGACGGAATGAAGCTTTCGAAAGTAATTAAGCAGGATAAGGATATTTCGCGCGTTCCAATTCTTCTGGTTACGGCATATACGGCAAATAACATAGGAAAGAATTTCTTTGAAGAAAGCCTTGCCGAAGATTATATTACTAAACCTATTCTCGATTTTAACTTACTGATTAATAAAGTAAACAAACTGATTGCAGAAAATGGCCGGTGAAAAAATACTTATAGTTGAAGATGAAAAGGATACCCGATTTATCCTTGAAAAGCTTTTAAGCAAGAACGAATATGATGTCGTTTCGGCTTCGAACGGCGCCGAAGCTCTTGAACTGCTTAAAACAATACAGCCGAAGGTTATTCTGGCCGATTGGACTATGCCGGTTATGGACGGCATTGAATTGTGCAATGAAGTTAAAAAGATTGAAGCCTTAAAAACGATTTATTTTATTATTCTTACGGCGCGGGCCTCGCTTAAAGACAGGGTAACGGGGCTAGACGTCGGGGCAGACGACTTCCTTATCAAACCGATTGAAAATCAAGAGCTTCTTGCCAGAATAAGATCGGGAATTAGAATCCACAACCTGCAGATTGAAATAAAGAGAATTGAACATTCAAAGGCCATTCTGGAGATGGCTACCACAATAGGGCATAATTTTAATAACCCTCTAAGCAGTTTAGTCCTATCTATAAAAAACATTCAGGATGAATTGAAAGAATCGTCCAAAAAGAAGTTCAGCGAGGATTTTGAGATTATTGAGCAGTCTATTGAAAGGATAAAAACACTCGTTAAGGACTTGACCAGCCTGCAGAATCCTGAAATTATCGATTACACATCCGACAATAAAATGATAAAAATAGGATAATTTACACCTGTTTACTCTAAAATTTTACAGATTTCATCCGATAATAGGGGGAAGGAATCTATATGTTAAACAGGATAGTAAATATTACGGCGGGCTCCGACTTTAAAAATGCCCCTAAAAAGACTCAGTCCCAGCGATATGAAAGGGGAAATTTTTATCAGATTTTCGAGGGACATGATTCGATAAGCATTTCGCCGGCATATAATTTTCTTACCAGGCACAAGTGGAAAATTAAAGAACTTAACGCCGAAGATGAAAAATTATATATCGATTTTATTTTAGGCGATTTTGAATTTGCCGCATCTATCAACCTGGGACAGATAAATCAGATTAGCACAATTGAATACACCGTAATTAAAGAGAAGGAAATTGACAATCTGATTAATAAAATTGCGGTTACTTTTATTGTAAATCTTTCAAAGATAGATTACAGCGAAGCGGATTATCATTACAGTCTTACAAATATAGACGCCTTTTTTAACAGGATTATGTATTTGAAGCTAAGAGGCGACCTGACAGTAAGCGACAGGAAGGCAATAGACGGTTTGCTGGACGGACTGGGGCGCGCTATTCAGGCCGATTTCGATTTAATAAATAATGGTTTATTCATTTTTATTTCAAAGTATTTTAACATTAAAACCAGCGGTTCGGGCAGTGGAATTTTCCATAGCGATTCAGTGATTGTAACGAAAATTCGTCCAATTACCTAAACCTCTTTTCCAGAGCAGATATGACAAATGAAGTATTAAGCGGATTGAAATATTTGAACGGTTTTACAATGTCGAGACCTATAATGGTTGTTGACCGGAACGGCGGAATAATTCATATAACCGAAGCGCTCCGCGATATTTTCTCCCTTAAAGAGGGGGGAAACGTTTCGCTGGTTGAATGCGACCCGAAACTGGACGGACTTATAAAGAATTTTGCCGGCACGCCGGTTAAAGGGTTCCAGTTCGATCTCAATCATTTGAATAATGACGGGACAGAACTGGAATTCAATGCTGAAATTCAGAGGATTTCGGTCGAAAACACTGAATTATACCTTATTATACTTGACCCGGTTGTAGAAAAGAACAGGATTGAAGATAAAATAAACAATTTGCATAACGCGCTTGAATATGGTTATATACCTGTTATAATAACCGACAGCAGCGGTAAGATTGTTTATTCGACCACTTCTTTCGAGCAAATACTTGATACCGATGCCGATGTAATATACGGCAATTCACTAGTCTCGGTATTATCTACAAGCATTGGAACACAGCTTTTGATGCAGCTTCAGAGCGCAGTAGGCACTATGTCGTTCTGGAAAACGACAATCTGCAGTTTAAGCGAATCGGGCTCGCTTAAATATTGGGATATTGAACTTAATCCGGTAAAAAACGAAGAAAGCAAGACCGGATATTTTATTCTTACCGCCCATGATATTTCCGATTATGTGCAGAAGAACAGGGTTATTAAAAAATCGGAAGACAGGCTGAAATTATTTATTAATAATATATCGGATCTGCTTCTTATAGTAAGGCAGAAAGACGGATTATTGTACCTTGAAAATGCCAACGATAATTTCTGCCAGTTCTTCAATTTTGAAAAGGAAAAGGATTTTCAGAAGAATATAGAGGAATTTCTGGATGTCCCGGTTATTTCTTCGGTAGTTAAGATATTCAAGGGAATAAGCGAAAATTTTTATATTGGCATTGAACCGATAAATACACCCAAGGGGAAGAAACAGTATTATGTTAAGGTAACCGCAATTGACGACCTTGTAGAGGAAGAAAAACTCTTTATTGTAAACCTAAACGATATTACCGACCAGCTAGCATACGAAGCCCAGCTTAAAAGGGCATACGAAAAGGAAATGCACCTTAATAAACTTAAAACTGCTTTAATTGAAAACCTTTCGCACGAAATAAGGACCCCGTTTAACGCAATTATGGGTTATTCCGATATTATTGACGAATGCGTTCAGACGAATGATTTTGAAACCCTTACCGAAGTATCTTTTTCGCTGAAAGATGTATTGAACAGGATACTCAATTTATTTACAAACATAGTGGAAGTAGCCCATCTGGAATCGGATGAGGTTACGGTTGAAAAGGCATATTCAAATTACCACGATGCTGTAAGGTCAATTTTTGCTAAAAAGGAGAAAGAAGCAGTCAATAAAGCGCTCGATTACAGGCTTAACCTCGACCCGAATGAAGTGATTTTAAATACCGACTGGATTAAGTTCGAAAAGGTAGTTGCCTGCATTCTCGATAACGCTATCAAGTATACTTACAAAGGATTTGTAGAAGTTTCATCAGCTCATACCGGCGATTATGTGATAATTTCAATTAAGGATTCGGGCAGGGGGATAGAAAAGGATGAAATTACACGGCTGCTTCAGCCTTTTGAGCAGGGGGAAATTGTTTACAACCGGGATTATGAAGGCCTGGGCCTGGGGTTGACAATTGCCTACCGTCTTATACAGATACTAGGGGGTAAGATAGAATTGAACAGCGAAATAAACGCCGGCACTGAAGTAAAAATTTATTTCCCTGTCAGTCTTTATGACGTGGATGTTGTCCATGCCCATATCGCACCGCTTCAGTGTATCCTTGTTGAGGAAAACAGGGATGCCGAATTTTTTTGATACGCGTTTGACGCCACGGATGTGATCG
>DAHYUM010000214.1 GCA_027398005.1 bacterium | reverse complement strand
AAAATTTCCTTTACCTGTACCAATCCGCTCTGTGAATATGTCGGTAAATCTATCTGTGTAATATCCCCTGTAATTATAGCTTTTGAATTGGGACCAAGACGGGTTAAAAACATTTTCATCTGCATTGCAGTAGCATTTTGTGCTTCATCCAAAATAACATAAGCATTATTCAAAGTTCTGCCTCGCATAAATGCAAGGGGAACAATTTCAATTACTCCCTTTTTCTATATACCCCTTAAGCTGGTCAATTGGAAGCATATCCTGAAGCGCATCGTAAAGGGGACGGAGGTAAGGATCTATTTTTTCCTTAAAATCCCCCGGCAGAAACCCGAGGCTTTCCCCCGCTTCAACGGCAGGACGTGCGAGCACTATCTTTTTTACAATTCCTTTTTTAAAAGCTGCAATTGCGAATGCAACCGCAAGATAGGTTTTGCCGGTGCCCGCAGGGCCAATTGCAAAGCAGATATCGTTTTTCTTTACTACCTCGGCATATTTAACCTGATTAGGGGTCTTTGCCTTTATTACATCCTTCTTGGTGTAAAGAATAATATTATCGAACTCGTTATCGCTTACAATTTCCTTTCCTTCAAGAGTAAGCTCTATAATAGTTTCAACATCGGCGGGATTAAGCCTGCCCGAGGTATTAATTACGAAAATCATTTCCTTAATAATCTTTTCAATTGCATCAACTTCTTCGGGAACTCCCTTTATAATAACCGAATCGCCCCGGATTATTATATTGGCGCTGAACCGGTCTTCAAGCACTTTAATGTTAGCGTCGTTTGCCCCGAGAAAAGAGAGGAAGTCAATTTTATCAAGTTTTAATGTTTTTTCAGTTTCCGTAATAGCCTCCGGTAAATAAAAAATGCCCTCTTCAAAAATATGAAAAGGGCATTCGATAAAAAATAATATTAAACGCTAAAAAGCAGTTTATTTTTCAGTCTGATCCTGTTTTACCGGAGCAGGCTTGTAATTTTTTCTGATTTTATCGTAATGAGCTTTTTCTTCGTCTGTAAGATTAGGAATTTTGAAGATCTGTTGTGGATAGATCAAATTAGGATTCTTGATCTGGTCTCTGTTTGCTCCGTAAATTTTTGGCCATGCGAATGGATTTGCATAGTGTTCTTTCTTCTTTGCAATGTTCCAGAGGCAGTCCCCTTTTACTACTGTGTACTGAATTTCAGGGGCTTTAACTTCCCATGCATCCAGTTTTCTCTGAAGCTGATAGTGAACTTTATCAAAGAATTCGGGATAGTAGCTAACTTTCTGGCTCTTAAGCTGGTTTAATTCAGCCTGGCGGTCTTCTTTAGGCATTTCTTTTCTGTCAATCTTTGCTTCAAGAGCATTTACAAGATTTCTGAAATTGTCGATATCTGCCTGAGAAGTAATGCCTAAAAGAGCATAAACTTCTTTCATACAGTCGTCGGGCGACTGGAGTTTAACATACTGAGCCTTAAGGTTAGCAATATCGGTCTTAAGAGCGTTAACTTCGTTTGTCAACTGAGTTTTCTTTTCAGTTAACATATTCATTTCATTCTGCCACTGTTCGGTGGTCATCTTTTCCTGAGCAAAAGAAGTATATGTAAGTGCCAGAGAAAAGACGAAGAATACAAATAAAAACTTTCTGAATTTCATTTAAAATCTCCTTTTGAAATTGAACTTATTACTTACCTGCTTTTTCCATATTTTTCTTTATTTCAGCTTTAAGTTTGTTGCAATCGTCAAGCTTTGCATTCTTTTCGGCAATTTCTCTTTCAAGTTTGGTCTTTTCAACTTTAAGATCAGCTACTTCCTTTTCAAGAGCGTTTACCTCGGTTCTTAATGCCTGCAATTGAGCCATCTGCTCTTCACTAACTCCGCTGCATCCGGTAATGGCAAAAGAGCCTACAAATAATGCGGTTGTTAATGATGCGGCAATAAGTTTTTTGTACATCTTCATTATTCCTCCATCTTAAAAATGATTAATTAACAGTTAAAATATAAAAAAATTACAACTTTAATAACAATTTATATGATTCTTTTATCAACCAAACTGGTGAATTTGTTCCCTGCCACAATAATATGATCGAAGACAGGGATATCCAATATTCTGCCTGCTTCTACGAGCCTCTTCGTAATTGATATATCCTCGTTGCTCGGCTCGGCATTGCCCGATGGATGATTGTGCAGTAATATTATACTTGCGGCACGGTTATCTACCGCCACCTTGAATATTTCCCTCGCGTGCACTACGCTGGCATTCAGAGTTCCGGTGGTAATTATTTTATGCGTTATAATCTTATTCGAATTATTAAGGCAAATAACCAGAAAATTTTCCTGCATTTCGTCCCTTAAAAGGGGCATATATATATCTGCTATATCCGAAGGAGAGGTGATTTTCCTCTCGGTCATCCATTTTTTGTTTGAATCTATCCTTCTTCCAATTTCGAACGCGGCGGCAAGTGTTACCGCTTTATCCCTTTTTATCCCTTTGAAGCAGGAAAGGGATTCGACAGTTTTACCCGCCAGTGCGCTTAAACCGCCGCTTTCAGCAAGCATTTCAACGGCTATTTTAGTTACCGGATTCCCTTTTGTGCCGGTTCTTAATAGAATTGCAAGCAGTTCCGAATCGCTTAGGTTATGTGCCCCCCGCATCTGCAGTTTTTCCCGGGGCCTGTCATCCTGAGGTAATTCTTTAACCGTGAAACTCTTTTTTTCCAACTATCTATCTACTGCGAAATATTTTTATTATCCAATTGTTCGAAACAGATTTTTTTATTTTCTGCCGCGTGAATATTACCGGGATTAAGTTCAATTGCCCTTTCCAGCATTTCAACCGCGCTGGCATATTCCCCTTTCTTCATATAAATAAGCCCAAGAAGAGTATAAATTTCGTCGTTCTGCTCCGGTTCCGAAAGGATTTTTTTCAAATGGTTTTCGGCTTTTTCGTATTCGCCAAGCTCAAAAGAAATTCTTCCGGCAAGTTCATTCATCTGCCTCGATTCGTTATTCAGCCTAAGCCCTTTCGAAACCGATTCAAACGCGTGAAGATTAAGTCCTTTAAGAAGATATATTTTTGTCAGAAGAAGCTGAAGTTCTTCATTATTGGCAAAAATCTTCTCGGCTCCCCTTGCGGCTTCCATTGCCTTATCTATTCTCTCAAGCTCCAGGTTAGCTTTTGCTGAATAAAGGTATGCATCGTAAACATAATCGGAAGGATTGTTCCCTGCAATAAAATCGGTAAAATTTATTACCGCCGGTTCATAATCCTTCATATAAAAGCGGGCTAAACCGGTAAGAAATTTCACCTCGGGTATCTCATCGGTGCCAAGGTGCGATAACTGGTCAACCGCGTCTTCGTACAACGCGTGCTTAATTAGAAAAAGGGAATAATATTTCCGCATTTCAAAATCGTCGGGGAACGATTCGAGGTGTCTTTTAAGAGTGGTCGACGAATAGGGAATGTTCCCCATCTTTTCGTAAATTTTATGCAGCTGCATTACTGAATCGCGCCGGTAATGTTCCGTATTAAGAAGGGATGAATATAACTGTATTGCATGAAGGTATTTCCCCTCCTGCTCTAATTCAACTGCCTTATTAAACTTAAACTCAAGTTCCCTTTCGTCCATTTTATTCCCATTCAATTGTTGAAGGAGGTTTAGAACTTACATCGTATACTACACGGTTAATTCCCTTTACCGAACGGGTTATTTTATTCGATACCGATTCGAGTATTTTATAATCGAACCTGTACCAGTCTGCAGTCATTCCGTCTGTTGATGTTACTGCCCTTAATGCGGCTACATTTTCGTATGTCCGGTTATCCCCCATAACGCCAACGGACTGCACAGGAAGAAGTACCGCAAATGCCTGCCATATTTCGTCGTAAACATTATATTCTTTTAACGTCTTAATAAAAATGTCATCCGCCTCGCGCAGTATATCAAGCCTCTGCTTTGTAATTTCACCAAGAACCCTTACGGCAAGCCCCGGACCCGGGAACGGATGCCTTGCAATAAACTCAATCGGAAGACCCA
>DAHYUM010000213.1 GCA_027398005.1 bacterium | reverse complement strand
TGCCTTTAAATAAAGGAGCTTTGTCTCACCAAGAAAAACGCTTAGAATTAACGCAAGCAGATAAAACTGGATTAATTGCCCCGCTATGAATAAGAGCATATAATAAACTCTCATATTTGGGGCAATCTCTTTTAATATTTTTGGAACGCCTGAATCGGAATATTCATTGTAAAGAATAACCAGATGAAAAAGTAAAGAGAATATTGCTAAAATTAGGATAGGGAGCTGATTAAAACGGGAAGCATATTTTTTCGATTTTGCGGCTATTATGAAACTTACACCGGTTATTACCGCAAACCCTATATTTAGAAGATTACCAAAAGCCGTTATAGAAAAATCACTTAAACCTAAATTGTTAAATTTGTACTTAAGGAAAAGGAGCAGAAACAGATCGGTGACCATTATAACCAAAATTGATTTAAAAAAGTCCCTTTTACCTCTGGATAGTGCCTTTTTTGCCATTTCTGCTTATCTAAATGTTAAAATAAATCCCGTTCGGCGTAATTATTCCAAAACCTTAATACAAATATTCTAATTTTTAATTTAATAACAAGGGAAAATTAATTAAAAGAAATTAACCGAAACCGACATTTGCACCTTTACATACCTTCCGTATTGCTTGCCTGGTTTAAATCGGGTAGTTTTAACAGCCCTTAAAGCGGCTTCATCGCATCCGTAGCCCAATCCTTTTAATACTTCGGCAAATACAACTTCACCGTTTTCATCTATATACGCCTGAATAAAAACTTTTCCCTTAATTGAATTTTTCCTGGCGGCATCCGGGTATCCTGCCTTTTTATTTATTGCCGCATATCCTCCAATCGGTTCCGGCTGCATGTCAACCGCAATAAGATAATCCGATTTTCTAAAAGTTCTTATTGGATTAGGAGCGCTTCCGGTACCCGAGCCCGAGCCGTAACCGCTGCCCCCGTTGCCTGTTTTAGTGCTGTCTCCTTTTGCCCCTGCTTTCTGATCGAATTCGACTTCCTTTTTGACCACTTTAACAGGAACCGGATTGCCGGAAACCTTTCTTGAGCCCCCTCCGCCTCCCCTTTCTTCAACTATGCTAGGCGGAAGCTGACGCTCGTTAGTGGGCATAATGTCTATATAAGTTACTTCGCGCCCATCGTAAGTGCTTTTGTTCTTATTATCCCCCGGATTAAGAATAAGTATTAAGACAACAGCAATAATATGAGCCGCAAGACTGATACCCAGGCCGAGTTTAAGATTTTTTGAATATTCCTGTTTTAGTTCGTTATAGTTCATCAGATTATTTTAATTCACAAGAGAAAAATATCAAATTTCCCGTTGATTTATATCCCGTTTATAGGGATATAATTATTAAGAATGGTTAAAGTTTAAAACCTTTACAGCCCTTGAAAAAAGAGGGTATAAAATAATTAGCGCTGCTGAAGCTCCCGTCATATCGGCAAGCCAGTCATAAAAATCGCATGAGCGCCCGGGTACGTAAAGCTGAATCAGTTCGTTAATCATTCCGTAAAGGGCAATAAAAAGGAAAGCCGCAAAGAATGGATGCCTGTGAAGATAACGGAATTTTTCTTCAACCGCGCACGAAAAAAAGATAAAAACGGTAAGAAGCATATAAGCTATAAAATGCTCCGCCTTATCGTAAAATTGGAATTTCTGCAGAGTATCCGGAGGCAGTATGTTTGCCACCGAAACTACCCCCCAGTAAAGGAACATAGGCAGATAAACAAAATAGAACCTTTTTTTCTTAAGATACCGGAGAAAACGTATCGAAAATGAATTTGATTGCATAAGGTAAATTTTCCAATATATCGGTTGAAGTCATTCCGTAAACTGTTTTTTCATTTATAAGCAGGTCAGCCGCAAGACTGTGAATATAAACCGAGGCTAAAACAGCTTCCTCTGCAGTTATATGTTGTGCTGCCATTCCGGCGGTAAACCCGGTAAGAACATCGCCGGTACCGAATTTTGCCATTCCCGGATTGCCGGTACTGTTAATAATTGCATCTCCGTTTGGCGTAAAGGTAATTGTGGGGGCTCCCTTTAATACAAGATAGCATTTATTCTTTACCGCAAAATCCTTTCCGTTAGCTGGCATATTTTCTTCAAGCTCTTTTAATTCAATGCCAAGCATATCGGCAAATTCTTTATGATGAGGAGTAAGTATCATTCCCGAAAGGTCAATTTTAGTGTATTCTTTTCCGGCCAGGGCATAAAGGGCATCGGCATCAATAATAAATCTTTTATTCTTCCCTTTCTTAATCAATTTTCTAACAGCGGCAAGTGTTTCTTCCTCTCTTCCAATTCCGGGCCCAAGTGCAACGGCATCGGCCCATTCAATTTTTTCCATAAGGCTATCAACCGAATCTTCTGTAAGACAGCCTCTCCCATTATCTTCGTAACCGAAAACCGTTGGCATTTTTAAATTCTGCAGGGCTATTTCCTTAATTGATTCAGGGAATGCAAGAATACATGCCCCTGCCCCCGATTTCATGACCGCATTGGTAGTTAAAAACGCGGCGCCTGTAAAATTACGGCTCCCTGCAATTACTAAAACCTTGCCTGCCGAATATTTATATGCATCAGGTTCCTTCTCAGGCAGGAAAGTAAATACATCTTCCGGCTCTATAAGATAATTTTCTACATTCAAACTATCGAAGTACTCTTTTCCTAAACCGATAGAACCTTTTTCAACTTTGCCCGCAAATTTATATCCTTTGGAATAGAACAGGCCCGCTTTAAATTCGGCCAGGCTAACAGTTAAATCGGCTTCAAAAACGGTTTCCCCATACCCGGTATCAACATTCAAGCCGGTTGGTATATCCACTGCTACCTTAACTGCATCAAGGGTATTGACGTATTTAATAATTGTGTTATATGGTTCTTTCAGGGGGCAGTAGGCACCGGTTCCAAGCAGAGCGTCAACTATAATGTCGCATCCGGCGGCTTTTTTTATGCTATTTACCCCTTTATAGTTGACCAGAGAAAGGTTTTTATTTACCGCGGCTGTTTTCTTTAATATTATATAATTAAGAAGGGCGTCCCCTTTTAACTCTTTTTCGGCACCTATAGATATAACGATTACTGAAAATCCGTTAATAAGGAAATTACGGGTAAGAGCAAATCCGTCCCCTCCGTTATTCCCTTTGCCGCATAATATAGCGGCTTTTTTCTCGACCAATTCACCTGAAAAATTCTTATCAATAAGCTCGTAAATACTCCTGGCCGCGTTTTCCATCAGCAATATGGATGGAATGCCAAGTTTATTTATAGCATACTTATCTGCTTCCCTAACCTGTGCGGAATTAAAGAGAGGAATCATACGGGCACCCCTTTCTTTTTTTGATATTCAAAAATAGGAAAGAATTGCCGTAAATAAAATCTATTTCAGGAACGAAATAATCAAATTAAGAAGCGCATCGGGGAAAAAGCCGAATGCCAATGTAAGCAGCGCGCTGAATACAACAGATAACAGAGCCGCATTGTTCCTTTCGATTACAAATTCAGAAACTGAAGGCTTGAAATACATATAAACAATAACCCTCAGATAGAAATAGACACTTATAACGCTTGAAAGAATGCCTACAAGCGCCAGCCACGTAAGGTTTGCGTTTATTGCTCCAAGAAAGATATAATACTTACCGAAGAAACCTGCCATTGGAGGAATACCCGCCAAAGCGAACATAAATAGGGCCATAAATCCTGCCAGGTACGGGTTTTTGGAATTCAACCCGGCATAGGCATCTATATCCGTTCTGGTATCGTTTTCCCCTTCGATTATTGAAATTACCGAAAAGGCACCCATATTAATGAATGTATATGCGGCAAGATAAAATATGATACCTGCCTTGCTCAATTCGTTTCCAGCGGCAAGGCCTATAGCCATATAACCGGCATGCGAAATTGAAGAATAGGCAAGCATTCTTTTTAGATTATTCTGAGCAATGGCGGTAATGCTTCCGTAAAGGGTAGAAAGAACTGCAATACCTGCAAAATAAGGCATGAATTTATTTGGAAGTCCGGTAAAA
>DAHYUM010000212.1 GCA_027398005.1 bacterium | reverse complement strand
ACCGAGCTTGCGGCAAAGGATTCGCAGTTCTGCCGTAAAGAAATTTCAAAAGCGGAAGCAATGAAATTCTTTACCGAAAAAGGGGACAACTACAAACAGGAAATTATAAGCGAGCTGGATGAAACAGCTTCGGCTATAAGCATATACGAAGAGGGTGAATTCACCGATCTCTGCACCGGCCCCCATCTTCCATCCACAGGCAAAATAAAGTTTGTAAAGCTTTTAAGCATTTCCGGCTCTTACTGGCGCGGAGATGAAAAGAATAAACAGCTTCAGAGAATTTACGGCATTTCATTCCCAAAGAAGAAAATGCTTGAAGAGCACCTTGCATTCCTTGAAGAAGCAAAGAAAAGAGACCACCGCAAATTAGGAAAACAGCTTGACCTGTTCAGCATTCACGAAGATGCCGGCGCGGGTTTAATTTACTGGCATCCTAAAGGCGCGCGCATAAGAAACACCATTGAATCGTTCTGGCGCCAGGCTCACTTTGCAAACGGATACGATATTCTTTATTCCCCTCATATGGGCAAAAGCTGGCTTTGGGAAACCAGCGGACACCTTGTTACCTACAAGGAGAACATGTATGCCCCAATGAATATTGACGAACAGAATTTTTACGTTAAACCGATGAACTGCCCGTTCCATATTATGATTTACAAATCTAATTTGAGATCGTACAGGGACCTGCCTTTAAGATGGGCCGAACTGGGCACTGTTTACCGTTACGAAAAAAGCGGCGTTCTGCACGGCCTGTTAAGAGTTAGAGGCTTTACTCAGGATGACGCGCATATATTCTGCACCGAAGAACAGATGGAAAGCGAAATAATTGAAGTACTGCGCTTTTCTAATTACATCTGGAAATCGTTCGGTTTTGAAAAATTGAAATATTACGTTGCCACCAAGCCCGAAAAGGCTGTTGGCGAAGACAGTCTTTGGGATAGAGCAACCCAGTCCCTTATTACAGCCCTGAATAAAGAAGGGCTCCCGTTCGAAATGGACGAAGGGGGGGGCGCTTTCTATGGTCCTAAGATTGATATAAAGATTAAAGATGCCCTTAACCGTGAATGGCAGATGACAACAATCCAGTTCGACTGGAACCTGCCTGAAAGGTTCGATATGCATTACATAGGCGAAGACGGCAAAGAGCACCGCCCATTCATGATTCACAGGGCTCTTCTCGGTTCGCTTGAAAGATTCTTCGGTGTATTGATAGAGCATTACGGAGGAGCGTTCCCCGTATGGCTTGCCCCTGTTCAGGCGGCTGTAATTCCGGTTTCGCAGAACTACTTCGATTACGCAAAGAAAGTTGCCGATGCCCTTAAAGCAAAGAATGTACTTGTTGAGCTAGACGAAAGGAATGAAAAAATAGGCTACAAGATACGCGATTGGGAGACAAAGAAAGTTCCATATATGCTTATAGTAGGCGAAAAGGAGAAAGAATCGGATACGGTAAGTGTACGCAAGCATAAAGAAGGGGACAAAGGAAGCATAGCAATAGAACAATTTATTTCTGATATACTTAACGAAATAAACAACAGAATCAATAACAGTTAAGAGAGGCTGACATTACACAAATTAAATACCGTGTTAATCAGGAGATAATCAAGACACCGCAGGTGCGATTAATAGATGCGAACGGTGAACAAATAGGAATAGTAACAATAAGAGAGGCATTAGAGAAAGCGGAAGAAAGAGGGATGGATCTTGTAGAAATTGCTCCTCAGGCCGTTCCCCCTGTTTGTAAAGTTATTGATTACGGAAAGTTCTTATACGATATTCAGAAAAAGGAAAAATTACAGAAAAAGAAACAGCAGGTGATAGTTTTAAAGGAAATCAGGCTCCATCCGCATACGGATACGCACGATTTGGATTTTAAAGCACGTCACGCGGCTAATTTTCTTGAAGAAGGTAATAAAGTAAAAGTATCGGTTATTTTTAAGGGCAGAGAGTTGGCTTACACGGAACAAGGCGAAGATTTGCTGAACCGATTTATCGAAAAAGTTGAAGACATTGCAAAAGTAGAGCAGGAGATAAATTTTGAAGGAAAAACAATGCATACGATTCTTGCTCCAAATAAGACAAAGAAAAAGAAATAATAACAACGATATAGGTTAAATTATGCCAAAAATGAAAAGCAACAGAGGCGCCGCCAAATCTTTCAAAAAAACCGGCTCCGGAAAAATCAAAAGACATAAAGCGTATAAATCACATATTTTAACGTCTAAGTCGAAAAAAAGAAAAAGAAATTTAAGAAAAGCTACTCTTGTTTCTCCGGCCGATACACCAAGAGTAAAAACAATGCTACAATAATTGGAGTAAGTAAGACATGCCAAGATCACAAAACAAAGTCGCTTCTAAAAGAAGAAGAAAAAAATTATTAGGTATGGCCAAAGGCTACTGGGGTGCCCGTTCAAAGGTGCTTACAGTTGCAAAACATCACGTTGAAAAAGGCCTTTTGCATGCTTATCGCGATAGAAAGCTGAAAAAGAGAACCTACAGGCAGATTTGGATTGCCAGAATTAATGCCGCAGCCCGTTTACACGGTACTAACTATTCAAAGTTAATTCATGCTTTGGAAGTTAAAGGCGTTGATATCAACAGAAAAGTGCTTGCAAGCATGACCGTTGAAAATCCGAAAGCCTTCTCTGATTTAGTTACTTTCATAATGAACTAATATTTTCCCCTCTCAGAAAATGTAATCAAAATTTTTTTGAGAGGGTTTTTTTTAAATTTTCGGGGAAACGATGCAAGAAAAAATTTCTGCAATTACCGGGCAGTTCAATGCCGAACTTGCCCTGGTTACCGACCTGAAATCTCTCGAAGAACTCCGCATTAAATTTTTCAGCCGCAATGGATCGATTTCTCTCCTCTTCGAGGATTTTAAAAACCTTTCCAAAGAAGAAAAGCCAAAATACGGCCAGCTGTTAAACCAGATGAAAAACAGCTGTCAGGCACAGTTCGATTCCCTCAAGGAAAAACTCGAATCGGCCGCCGAAGATAACAGGGAAAGAATTGACCTTACTCTGCCCGGGCGAAAGAAAACTTTGGGGAGCAGCCATATAATTACCCAGACCATGGAGGAGATTATAAACATCTTTGCCGGTTTGGGTTTTTCGGTTCATAACGGACCGGAACTGGAATCGGATTATTACAATTTCGGGGCATTAAATTTTCCCGATGATCATCCCGCACGCGATATGCAGGATACCTTTTTTATAAATAAGGATTTCCTTTTAAGAACCCATACTTCGCCTGTTCAGGTAAGGCTTATGGAAGGGAAGAAGCCCCCTATAAGGGCTATTATGCCGGGGAAGGTTTACAGGAACGAAGCGCTAAGCTACAAAAGCTATTGCCTGTTCCATCAGGTTGAAGGGCTTTATGTTGATAAAAACGTAACCTTTGCAGAGCTGAAAGGAACCCTTCTTTCATTCATAAAAACACTCTACGGAGAGGATGTAAAATACCGCTTCCGCGCCAGCTTTTTTCCCTTTACCGAACCGAGCGCCGAAGTTGATATCTGGTGGGAGCCGAAAGGAAAACCGGGCCGCTGGATGGAAATTATGGGATGCGGAATGGTTGACCCGAACGTTCTTAAAAACGTTGGGCTCGACCCGGATATCTATTCCGGCTACGCATTCGGAATGGGGGTTGAAAGACAGGTATTAAGAAAATACAACATCCCCGATATTAGAATTTTATTCGATAACGATAAAAGATTTTTAACTCAATTTTA
Organism: bacterium; assembly: GCA_027398005.1. Classification (GTDB taxonomy): domain Bacteria; phylum Bacteroidota; class Ignavibacteria; order Ignavibacteriales; family Melioribacteraceae; genus JAEXUB01. Next base: position 289 of record DAHYUM010000212.1, on the reverse strand, counting down.
AAGAGGATTTGTCTTGAAGATTTCATTAAACTGGGTAAAAGATTACATTGACCTGAAAGGTATATCCGTTGAAGAAATTGTAAATAAAATTACGGTTTCAGGGCTCGAAGTTGAAGATGTTGAATATCAGGCGAAAGTTTACGATAATTTTATTGTTGGTTATGTAAAGGAAAAGTACAAGCACCCCAATGCCGATAAGCTATCGGTCTGCAGGGTATTCGACGGTAAAGAAGATATTAAGGTTATTTGCGGCGCGCCTAACGTGGCCGAAGGGCAGAAAGTGCCTTTT
>DAHYUM010000211.1 GCA_027398005.1 bacterium | reverse complement strand
GTTAAGAATGTTGTTCGAAGCATCGGTAAGTATAAGGGGAAAGTCTATCCTCATTACTATGTTGTTATAGATAAATGAGTAGTCCTGAGACGTTTCGGAATTGGCAATATAGCGCAGCCCTTCGGCAAAAAGCTCAACAATCTGTTTCTCTCGCGCCTGCAGTTTGGTTATGAGGTTTTGGGAATAATAAAGAGTGCCTATTGATATGGAAAGAGCTAATACAATAAGCCCGAACTTAATATTCGATGAGGAAATTACCTTTGATAATTTCATTATTTATAATTCTATTGTTTGTTCCCGCTTGGGCCCTACCGAAACAATGCTTATTTCGAACCCGCTTTTTTCGGCAATAAAGCCGAGATAATTCTGCGCATTTACCGGCAGGTCGCTGAAATACTTAACCTTTGATATATCCGTTTTCCAGCCGGGCATAACTTCGTAAACAGGCTTGGCTTTTGAAAGCAGTTCTACATCGGTAGGGAAATAGGATAACCTCTGCCCGTCAATTTCGTAGCCCACGCAAATTTTAATCTCGTCCATGTAGCTTAAAACGTCCAGTTTGGTAATGGCAACGCGCTGAATTCCGTTAATCATTCTTGAATAGTTCATCAGGAAAGCATCGTACCAGCCGCATCTGCGTGGTCTTCCGGTAGTGGCGCCATACTCAGCACCGGTTTTACGCAGCATTTCCCCTTCATCCCCGTCCAATTCGGTAGGGAACGGCCCCAGGCCCACTCTGGTAGTATAAGCTTTAACAATGCCTATAACGGAAGTTATTTTAGTAGGAGGAATACCCGAACCCGTGCAGGCTCCTCCCGAAGTAGGATTAGAAGAAGTTACATAAGGATAGGTTCCGTGGTCAACATCAAGCAGAGCCCCCTGAGCTCCTTCAAGAAGAATCGATTTCCCTTCTTCAATGGCGTTATAGAGATATGAGGGTACATCAGCAATATATTGCCCTATCAGTTTATCATATTCAAGATATTCTTTTAAAATTGCTTCAACGTCAATTGCGTCCTGATTATAAATTCTGGTGAAGAGCTGGTTTTTCTCCTCAAGGTTTGTCCTTATTTTCTCTTCGAGCAGGGGTTTGTTTTCTAGGTCGCTTATTTTAATCCCTTTTCTGGCGTACTTGTCAATGTAGCAGGGGCCAATACCTCTGCCGGTAGTGCCGATTTTGCTGTTTCCGCTTTCGTTAATAGAATCGAGCGTTTTATGGTAGGGCATAATAAGGTGTGCGTTTCTGCTTATTAAAAGCCTTCCCTTAACCTTAATATTATACGATTCGAGGAGCTCAATTTCGTCAAGAAGCGCTTTCGGATCGATAACCACACCGTTGCCTATAACGCAGATAACATCATCTCTTAAAATGCCTGAAGGAATAAGGTGGAGCACGAATTTTTTATCTTCAATTTCAATAGTATGCCCGGCATTGGCGCCCCCCTGATAGCGGACAACAATGTTGAACCTGCTGCTAAGAATATCAACAACTTTACCTTTGCCTTCGTCGCCCCACTGGCTGCCAACAAGAACAGAGACTTCCATTTCACTCCTTACATTTTTGATGTTAAGCGGAAAAAATTAAACTCCGGTAGAACCGGAGTTTAATAAAATAAACTCATAAAAATAATTAATTGAAGCTTTTAACAGCTTCTTCAATCGAATCGAAATTTTCGAAAACGCTTGTAAGCTTTGTAATAACGAGAAGGCTGTTAATTTTTTCGGTAGTATTGGCTAATTTAAGGTTGCCGCCGCCGTTTTTCATTGTAGTATAGCCCGAAATAAGCATGCCTAACCCTGAGCTGTTCATGAAAAGGGTCTCTTTCAGGTCGATAATAATATGTTTTTTGCCTTCATCTAAAAATTTATGAAGCAGGTTATGAAATTCCTCAGCTTCATTGCCCCCGGTGATATTACCATGGAACTCGACAACTACTGCACCGTATGTTTCATGCGTCTTAATTTTCATACTAATTCTCCAACTGATTTGTTTTAAAAATAATAACTCTAAAAATTTATGGCAATTCTTTTTGAAAAAACTGAAGAAATATTATCGAATCTTCTTTAAATTATTAGCTAAGTTATATAATATTAGATAAAAAAAAAAGAGTTTTTGCAGAAATACCTATTTTAAAGGTTATTGAGAAACTAAAGCGGGCATATTGCGTCTAAAAAAATGATGCCAATAGAGAACATTGATAATTTCGATTTTTCCGGGCAAGCCGGCGCCGAAGACGACGACTACCCCCTTATAAGGCAGTTTATTGAAGGGGATGAAAGAGGGTTCCGGAGCCTTGTGCTTAAGCATAAGGAAAAGGTAAGGAACCTCGTCTACCTAACCCTTGGCGATTCCGAATTTGTGGATGATATTTCGCAGGATGTGTTTATAAGCGTTTTTCATAAACTAAAGGATTTCCGTTTTGAATCGAAATTTACAACCTGGCTTTACAGAATTACCATTAATAAATGCCGCGACTATCTGCGGAAGAAGAAAGTAAGGAGCATATTCGTACCCATTAAAGATGAAGGGAACGAATACGGAGCCGGATACCAGCAGGAAAATATTGATATTCCTCATCTGGTTAGGAAGGCGATTGACAGACTGCCCGAAAAACTGCGCATCCCGCTTGTAATGAGGGATATTGACGGCTTAAGCTATAAGGAAATTGCAGACAGCCTTGGAACCGAAGTAGGAACAGTAAAATCGAGAATTTTCAGGGCAAGGGAAACTTTGAAAGTGCTTTTGGAACCATATCAAAAGGAAATGTTCAGGTAAAATGAAAAACAATGGTTTGTTCGAATTTGCTAGAAAATATTCCTTTTATATCAGCATCGGCGTTTTAACGCTGGTTTTGATTATAATATTCCGCGAGAAAAAGCTAAACGAGATTTTTGAGGAGGGTAAAAAGAGCCTTGCCTCTTTCTATGCCGAAAACCTGAGACCTCTAATATACACCAACGAAATTACCAACGAGGATGTGTTCAACTTTGCAATGTTCAATTCTCTTCCCATTAACAAGAAGGATAATAAAATTCTTTTTGTTTCGCAGAACGAAGAGGGTAAAAACAGTATAAGCATCCATACCTCGGAATATAAGCCGAACACGAATAATTATGAGGAGTTTTCCCGTTACCTGGGGCTTAACCAGACCCAGAAAAAGGAATTCGATTCCCTGCTTACTTACCATAAAGCACGCCTTTATTCGTCAATCCTCTCCGACACGAATAATACTTTTGCAGTCAACCAGAATATTCCCCTTATGCGTGACCTGATTTATGCCGATATAATGCAGTTTGCCAATAAAATGAATTATGCCAAGGCAAAACAGATTTACGCCGAAAGAAAGGATGTTATAAATCCCGGTGACATAAAGAAAGTTGAACAGGCATTTGCCAAAGGTATTGAACCGCAGGATTTTCTGGTGCTTAACAACGACAGTCTTTATAAGGCAAAGCTTAGCACCGATATACCGAAGGTTACTGTTGCCAGGGGGGAAGAGGATTGGCGCAAACAATTCGATAAATCAAGAATCTGGTCCGATGAAAAAAGACTTCAGAATATTGAAAGGAACAGGGAACTTGCTATGCAGTATTCCCCCGATAGGAATAAAAACGATTTCAGGGTTTATGTGCCCGATGTTCATGTGCCAAAAGAACTGGCGAGGGAATTAAGCAAATTGAAAAATCTGCCCAAACTAACGCAGATGGTAAGCGTAGAACCGGGGCGGGGGGACGGCAAACGCCCTCCGATAGCATTCAGGATGAATTTCGATTTTGCCAAAGTCGATTCGATGGTGGCGAGGACAATGGATGCCGTTATGGCATTTATTCCTGAAGAGGAGAGGGCAAAAGTTAAAAAGGAAATTGACTCGGCGCTTGCAGTTACAAAAGCCGCAAGGGAGAAACAGGCCCAAATGCGCAGGGAAGAATTCAGGAAAATGATGAGTGAAAGAGAAAAGAAAAAATCCACCGATACAACCGGGAAAAAATAAACGATGAAAATTCCCTTTAAAGATATTTCGCGTACAAAAAAACTTGAAAATATAATC
>DAHYUM010000210.1 GCA_027398005.1 bacterium | reverse complement strand
TTCCAAAGCCCCTATAATTGCCACACATACCGCATGCCGCTATTTTACCCCCGGACTTGAGCGCAATATGAGCGATGAGATGATCAAGCTGTTAGCCGCAAAAGGGGGAGTAATTCAGATTAATTTCGGCAGCGGTTTCCTTAACCAGAAAGTTATTGATAAGAGCAACAGGGATAGGGAAGCGATAAATAAATATATGGAAGAGAACAAGCTTAAAAGGAACGACCCGGCGGCAAGGGAATTTGTTAAAAAATATTACGAAGCCAATCCTCCTATGTATGCCGACGTTAAAGACCTTGCCGAACATATTGACCATGTAGTTAAGCTTGTAGGAATAGATTATGTAGGTATAGGCTCCGATTTTGACGGCCTGGGGGACAGCCTTCCCAACGGAATTAAAGATGTTTCGGGCTACCCTAATTTAATTTACGAACTTTTAAAGATGGGATATTCCGAAGAGGATATAGCTAAGGTTATGGGGGGCAATTTTATGAGAGTATGGCAGAAAGTTAACCAACTTAAGGGACTTTAATCCTTATAAAACTTAAGACATTCCCGCTTCTGCGGGAATGTCTTTAAATAACCTATTCTTCAATAACAACCGCAGTACCGCATGCTGTAACCATAAGCATGCTTCCCCCCTGGCCGACGGTTTCATAATCCAAATCGACCGCAATAACGGCATTACCCCCCAGGGACTGTGCTTGTTCAACCATTTCCTGAACAGCGATATCTTTGGCTGTTCTTAGTTCATTTTCGTAGGCAGCGGAGCGGCCCCCTACAATATCGCGTATACTGGCGAAAATATCCTTAAAAATATTAGCCCCTACAATGGCTTCTCCCGAAACCAGTCCCAGATACTTTACAATGCGTTTCCCTTCAAGATTATTAGTGGTGGTAACCAACATAACTGCCTCATAATTATTTTGAAATGATTCCTATATTCAATCGAAAATATAAAGAATTTTTCATAAGTTTAAATGTCAAATTTCAGTTCGAAAGAATGCTAAATACCTATATAGAAATAAACCTAAGCAACCTAAAGAAGAATTTTATGAGCATACGCAGCAGAGCTGCGGGGAAAAAAATTCTTGCCGTTGTAAAAGCCGATGCCTACGGCCACGGCATGGCAGAATGTGCAAAGGCTCTTGTTTCCCTAAAGAAAAACTCCCCCGATTATTTTGGAGTGGCAATGCTTCAGGAGGGGATTGAACTGCGGGAATCTGGAGTATTGCTTACTCCTTTGCTTTGTTTTGCGCCTATGCAGATACCGGATGCCGAAGAATATATTAAGCATAATATAATGCCTACTTTATCGGATGAAATTTCGGCGGAAAAATTATTGAAGAAAAAACTTAAAAGCACACTTAAGATTCACCTGAATATTGATACCGGAATGGGGCTTACAGGCATTCAGCATTATAATGCCTATGAAATAATTAAGAGTTTATCGGTAAAAAAGAATGTAAAAATTGAAGGTATTTATACAATTTTTGCCACTGCGGATAAGAAGGATAAATCCTTTGCCGCTATTCAGATGGAAAGGTTTAATTCCCTCTTAAAAAAGCTTAAAGAGAATGGAATAAATCCGGGAATTGTACACGCGGCCAACAGCGCGGCTGTATTGAACCTTAAAGGGGTTTATTTTGATATGGTAAGGACCGGAAGCTCGCTGTACGGTTTTTACCCATCCAAGGAAGTGCCTAAAAGCGTTAAGCTATTACCGGTAATGAGTCTTTTTTCATATATCTCGGTTGTAAAGAGGCTTAAAAAGGGAGAGTCGGTCGGCTTTGGCAGGGCTTTCATTGCCAAAAAGGAGACCACAATTGCCACAATACCAATAGGCTATGCCGACGGATTCAAGCGACTTCTTTCGAATAATTTTAAGGCTATAATAAAGGGAAAATTTTATTCCCAAATAGGGAATGTAAGCATGGATAGGATTGCTTTTAATGCCGGAAATGATAAGATTTTACAGGGAGAAAAAGTTGTTCTTTTAGGTAAAGAAAAAAATGCTGAAATTTCAGTCTGGGATTGGGCCGAAAAGGCAAATTCAATTCCCTATGAGATTACTTGCACAATGGGGCAGCGTATTCCCAGAGTATATAAAGGATAAATGGAATTTAATAAAGAATATATTAGTCAGGCAATTTCTAACGCCGCAAATAATTTAAGGCTTAGTTCCGAAAGGATTGAGGTAGTTGCCCTCTTAAGGGAACGGTTTAATAATGCCGTTTCTATTAACGATGAAATAAGCCAGATGAAAAAGGTGACCGAGCTTTCGAAATTTGCTATTAAGGTGAGCGAACTCAACCAGTTTATTGAAAACGGCAAAATCGATTTCTCGAAACTTTCCGATAAATTCAAGGAACACAGCCATTATCTTGTTAAAGACCTGAGTTATGTGCTTGATGTTGTTACTCCCAACATGGCGCGTTCAATTTTCAAGGGAATTGATGACAAGCTGATTGAGCTTGAAATACAGAAACAGGTAGAGCTTAAAAAGGCAAAAGAGCAGGAAAGGCTAGGCGAGCAGAAATCGGCCGCCGAACAGATTAAAGAAAAACTGATTCTGGACGATTTGGATGATAATTCCGATTTTATATTCGAAAATTATGTAGATACGGTTCTAAAGCCAATCAAAGGGCTCGATCCGTTTCTGCTTAAACTGCAGAACAGCAATGCAACCGAAGATGAAATTCTTGAAGTGATTGAGAAAATGAGGAATCACGCGGAATTATCGAAGAAAGTTGGCTTCGAAATACTTTGCAACATGCATCTCATTTTCGCAAAAGGAATTGAGCTTATTCTTGAGGAGGAATTACCCCCATCCGGGGAAATAATTGAAAATTTGAGGGCATGCCTTATTGTTATTGTTGCCATTGTAAGAAATAAAAATGTTGACATAAATAATTATCTTACCCGAGCGGAAGATTTTGGAAAATCACTTAACCTATTATAAGGGGTTCTAATATGGAATTATATGCCGTAATAATGGCTGGGGGAGTAGGTTCAAGGTTCTGGCCACGCAGCCGGGAGAAAAAACCGAAACAATTAATACGGATATTCGGCGAAAACACAATGATTCAGGATACGGTTAAACGTCTTGAAGGCCTGGTATCGAACGATAAAATATTGGTTATTACAAACAAAGTTCAGAAATTAAGAATTAAAGAACAGCTTCCTCAGATTCCCCCCGAAAACATTATAGATGAACCATTCGGCAAAAACACGGCGGCCTGCATCGGACTGGCATCGGCAATAATAAGCAAAAAGAACAGCGATGCCGTTTCATTTGTACTCCCTTCCGATCATCTTATAAAAGATGTAGAGGAATTCCAGAATAATCTTAAAATTGCGGCTGAGTTCGCATATAAATCGAAGGGGCTTGTTACGATAGGTATAAAACCGAACAAACCTGAAACCGGGTATGGATATATCCAGTTTGATGAGCAGTCAGATAATCAGATTCATAAAGTTCTTACCTTTGCCGAGAAACCGAATCTGGAAACGGCAAAACGATTTATTGAAGCTGGGGATTTCCTATGGAATTCGGGTATGTTTATCTGGCGGGTCGATTCGATTCTAGCAGAAATTAAAAGGCATCTGCCCGATTTATACTACGGACTTGAAGAAATTAAAACAAGCATAGATACACCCGATTTTGAAAAAGTGCTTACCAATGTTTACGGACAGCTTAAAAGCATTTCGATAGATTACGGAGTAATGGAAAACTCCTCCAATGTTTATATTACAAAAAGCACATTCGACTGGAACGACGTTGGAAGCTGGCAGGCTGTTTACGAACTGAGCGATAAGGATAATGAGAATAATTCCGTAACGGGGGACGCATATTTAGTTAAGACCAGCGGGACCTATGTTTATTCGCCGCAGAAATTTGCCGCGGTAATCGGTATGGAAAACGCGGTGATAATAAATACAAGCGACGCGCTTTTAATATGCAACCGGGAGCAGGTTCAGGATGTAAAACTGGTTGTGGACTATTTGAAAATGAATCAGAAGACCGAATTAATATAGGGCAATTATGAAAAAACTGTACCGCGAAGCGGATATAATACGCTTTATTAAGGAAGGGAAAACCGAATTGGTTGTGGATAAAGACACAATTTTAACCCCTTCGGCAATAGACATGATTAATTCGGCAAAGATGAAAATAGT
>DAHYUM010000020.1 GCA_027398005.1 bacterium | reverse complement strand
AAGCCGGACATTTTACTATTGGATGAGCCGACAAATCATCTTGACGCAGAAACAGTTGCATGGCTTGAAGCAGAACTTAGAAGATATCCCGGAACGGTAATAGCTGTAACACACGATAGATATTTTCTTGATAATGTAGCCGGCTGGATTCTTGAACTTGATAAAGGGGAGGGAATTCCGTGGAAGGGAAATTATTCATCGTGGCTTGAACAGAAACAGAACAGGCTTAAACAGGAAGAGAAAACGGAAAGCCAGAGACAGAAAACTCTTGAACGGGAGCTTGATTGGATTAGGATGTCGCCGAAAGGAAGGCATGCAAAATCGAAAGCCAGAATTACCGCATACGAAAACCTTCTTAAAGAAGAGAATGAAAAAAGAGGCAAGGATGTTGAAATATACATTCCCGCTGGTCCGCGCCTTGGCAATGTAGTAATTGAAGCGGAAGGATTAAGCAAATCGTTCGACGATAGAATAATTTTTGAGGATATGAGTTTTAAATTGCCTCCCGGCGGAATTGTAGGGGTTATCGGTCCTAACGGAGCTGGTAAGACAACATTATTCAAGCTTATTGCCGGGGAAGAAACCCCCGATACCGGAACAATTAAAATAGGCGATACGGTAAAGGTTACATATATAGACCAGATGAGGTCGAAACTGAATGCCGATAAAACCATTTGGGAAGTTATTTCGGGAGGGGACGATATCATCCGTATGGGGAATAAGGAAATAAATTCCCGCGCATACGTAGGCCAGTTTAACTTTACCGGAGGAGATCAGCAGAAAAAAGTAAGCCTTCTTTCGGGGGGTGAAAGAAACAGGGTAAACCTGGCTATGATGCTTAAAGAAGGGGCAAACGTAATTCTGCTTGATGAACCGACTAACGACCTTGATGTTAACACCATGCGCGCTCTTGAAGAAGGGCTTGAAAATTTTGCCGGCTGTGATGTGGTAATAAGCCACGACAGGTGGTTTCTTGACAGAATTGCGACACACATTCTGGCGTTTGAAGGGGACAGCAAGGTTTACTGGTTCGAAGGAAACTTTTCGGAATATATAGAGAATAAAAAGGAAAGGCTTGGAACAGAAGCCGACCAGCCTCATAGAATTAAATACAGGCATTTAACCCGGTAAAAGTGTGAAGAAAAAGTCCGAAAACAAGGCTGAAGAACCGAAGAAGAGGGGAGCCAAAAAGACTGTTCCGGCTGAAAGCGGCTACAGGTATAAACAGCTGGTTGAAAATTCCCCCAATACGGTTTTTATTACCAACGGGAAAGGCATTCTTTTATATGTAAACAAATCATTTAAAAGGCTTTTTGGGCTGGATGACAAAATTTTAGGCAAGCCGGTGGATAAAATACTTAGCCGGGATGCCGACACCGAATTTGTTTATGAGATAATATCTAAAACAATCGCGGGCAAATCGTTTAAGGACCTCGAATTCGAATTCAAAGGGAAAGGTAACAAAAAAATATTTTCAACCGCGCGCGCCTATCCCGTTTACGACGACGTAAAAAAACAGTACGAAAGCGCGTTCATAGTAATTGATATTACAAAAGCCCGCCTCGAAGAACTGGAACGGACAGAATCGGAAAAGAAATACAGGGCATTGTTCGACCTTTCCCCCTCGCCCATTGTTATTGTTGACCTTCAGACGCGCAATATAATAGACTGGAACCTTGCGGCGCTTAATCTTCTTGGATATACTACAAACGAAATGAAGAAGAATAAGCTGAGCGATTTGCATGAAAGTAAAATATACCATACCACCCGTGTAGAAATTGAAATGCAGCTTATCAGAAAAGGGCGCTTTTCGGTTGAAACCCTTTGGGTGGGAAAGAACGGGCGCGAAATTCCCGTTAACCTTTACGGGGGATATCTCGAATTAAAGAAGAAGAACCTTGTACAGATATATGCATATGACATTTCGGAAAAGAAGATTGCCGAAAAAGAGCTTCTTGAAAACCTTGAAATAAGGACGGCTCTGTTTGAAAGCTCGCGCGACCCGATGATTATTGTTGACCTGGATGATAAATGCCGTTTTGTAAATCCCGCCGTTACAAGGGTGTTCGGTTATCCTATAGAAGAGCTTATAGGCAAACCATTCCCGGGGGTTAAGGATATAGACGACAAAACATTTAAGGAATGGGTGGATTTGTGCAGAACGGGGCCGGGAGTTTCGAGCCACGAAACGGTTAGAAGGGCAAAATCGGGTGAAATTATTCCGGTAAGCATTACAGTTTCCCCAATCAGGAATTCGAAAGGGGAACTTGTGTACCTTTCATTTTTCTACAGGGATATAAGCGAACGAAAGAAGGCAGAGGAAGAGATTCTTATTGCCAACGAATCGATTAAAAAATATGCCGAAGAGCTTAAAGAACTTAATGCAAACAAGGATAAATTTTTCTCAATTATAGCGCACGATTTAAGAAGCCCGTTCCAGGGTCTGCTCGGATTCTGCAATCTGCTTAATACCGAATATGACAACCTTAATACCGAAGAGAATAAGTTTATAATTCACAACATAGGGGAATCGGCAAAGAATATTTTCGCGCTGATAGAAAACCTGCTTGAATGGTCCCGCGTTCAATCGGGCAGGAACGAATTTAATCCGCAGAGGCTTTGCCTTTACGAAGAAGTCCTTACTGCAATCATTTCGCAGAAAATACAGGCTATTAATAAAGGGATAACCTTAAAGAACCTGGTAGACGAAAAATTATTTATGAAAGCCGACGAAAATATGATTCAGACGGTACTGCGCAATTTAATTTCGAACGGGATTAAGTTTACGCAGGGGGGAGGCACGATTACCGTAGGGGCCGAGGAGAAGAATGACTTTATAGAAGTATATGTGGAAGATACGGGGGTTGGTATAGCCTCGGAAGATATTCCAAGGATGTTCCGTATTGAAACGCATTTTGTTATGCCGGGCACCGATAAGGAGCCGGGCACCGGGCTGGGACTTATATTATGCCGCGAGTTTGTGCATAAGCACGGGGGCGAAATATGGGTTGAAAGCGAGCCAGGCAGCGGAAGCAAGTTCTATTTTACTGTTCCTAAAAGCTGAGCCGGAAATTCGGCAGGGCCGCGGGCGAGATTCTTTTTAGCCTTATCATGTATGTTAAAGCCGCAGCAGTATCCTTTTTAATCAATTCCAAATTACGCAGATATAAATAAGCGGGCGAATTCATCGGATCGCATTTTACGGCCTCGGTCAAATTTATTTCCGCCTGTTTATATTCCCCTGCATGAAAGAGGGCCATTCCATTAATCAAACGGGCGTTGCTTTCCATCGGTTTGCATTTTTTAACCATAATGCCGGTTTCAAGTTTAATTCCATTTATCAGCACTTTATTGCCGGCGTCTGCGCTTTTTGTAAACAGGTTAACCGCATTAATATAATTTGCGGCAAAAGTATTATCCCAATTGCCAGCGTAGTTCCTTTTTTCATCGTCGTTTCGTAATGCGTAAAAAGGAAGATATTCATTCAGTTCGTCGGAATAAATGAGTTGGGTATAATAATTATTAATGAACCGGGGATTAACAAAAACCGCGCATTCGGGGAATGCGGAAGGCTTTCCCCCCGCTGGGAAAATAATATAATCCGGTTTTCTGCTCAGCACATAGCCGGCGTTATAAGTGCGCTCCTTCCACAACACTGGAAGGCTGTCCGTTATTCCCTTTACCGGTTCGTGGTTGTGGGCAATGTAGCTGTCCGTAAGTCCAGCCATATCAATAACGTACGCATCGGAATAATAGGCGAACGCCCCGATTGTGGATAATGCGGCAGTAAGTTTTTTATTTAACTGGCTCTGCATTTCCCTTACATGTTCTGCATAAATGCTCATTTTCTTAACAAGTCCCATTTCATATTCCCGTTTTTCCAGCGCGGTGTTTATATCGTTAGTGTAAGAAAAAAAACAAACCGATGCTGTAAATAAAAATGCCGCCGTTGTAATAACGGCGCCTTTTTCCAATTTAACGGCAATAAGCGAAAAAGAAAGAATGAATGCCGTATAAATAAAAGGGAGCGATGGAAAATAGAGACGGTGCAGGGGCAGTACATCCCCTCCGATGAATGATACAATTAAGGCATATAAAAGAGAGCCGGAAGAAAGAATCAGTATAGTCCTGTTTTTGTAAATTAGGGATACCGCCAGAGGCAGCGCATAAATGATGCCGTAAAGCATGTTCCCCTTTAAGAAGGAGAGGAAATAATCGAAACCGCGTGTAATATGGAATAGGGAAAAGCCTGCTTTTGCGTAAAATGTATTGGGCAGCGGATAACCGTAATAAATAATTCTAAACATAAGAAAAATTAAAAGCGCCGCCGATACTGCGGCTAATTCGGCATATAATCTTCTGTTTGCCATTGTCTTGTCCGTCTTCTTTAAGGCAATAACTTTTACTGCCGCCATAACGGCGGTAAACAGAATTCCTTCGGGACGTGTAAGGCACAATAAAATAGCAGAGACTACAAACGGAATACCGTTAACGGGGCGCCCGATATTTTTATAAAACAGATATGAATTTATAACCAGCAGACAAATAAAAAACATTTCATCCATTCCGCTTACGGACCAGTAAATATATGCAGGGTTAAATGCAAAAAGGGAGAATACGAGAATTGAAAGAAATGCCGGTTTATGCTTATTTATTTCTTCGGGGAATATTTTCTTCTGCAGAAGCCGTGTAAATAAAAATGTGAGCAGAATTGAAGCGGCTCCCGAAAGCAGGGAAAGCCCCTGCGCGAATGCCGCCGGTTCGATGTTAAGCTTTATTGCCGCCGAAAGAATTAATACCCAAAGCAGACTTGTATACCCTTCGGTACGTTCCCCCGGATTGAAGACAAGTCCGTTGCCCGCGGCAAAATTATGGGCATAGCGGAGCGATATAAAAGTATCATCCTGTATGAATGAAAAGCGGCTGGCGCCGAAATAAAAAAAGAGGAGGAATATGAGGGCAAAGAGAGCCCCCGAAAGTAATAATGCAGTGCTTTTTTTATTCATCGGCACTTATTTCTACCCGGTAAAATGTAATAAAATTGTGGAATAAGTTACCATTATTTTTTAGAATATATTGAAGATTTTTTACAATATGCGGTAATTCGGCAAATCAATGAATCTAATGCGAGTTAAAAGATTATTCCCCGTTTTTTATCTGTTCGTATTAATTAATATTTATGCGCAGAGCGAGCCGTATATTGTAAAAAACATAACCATCGACCCCGGCGCCGTTAAAAATACAATTTATACAATAAATCAGGATAGCAAGGGATATCTATGGTTCGGTACGGCAAGCGGACTTAACAGATACGACGGATACGATTTCAGCATAATGAACCGGAGCCCTAAAGACACTAACTCCCTTTCGGATAACGGGGTTGTTTCTTTTTACGAGGACAAAGAGGGAATATTATGGATTGGAACCGTTGACGGTGTGTTAAACAGATACGACCGGAAGACAGGAAAGTTCACACATTTCGATTTGAAACTCTCCGACCATTACACAATACTCCCCGAGCCGGGCATTACGGAATTCCCCGTGCCCCTTTCTAGAGCCGATGTTAATACCATTACTTCTATACAGGAAGATAAATCGGATAATTTATGGATTGGCACCTGGGGTACAGGCATAATACGGTTCAACAAGAAGACGTTCCAGCACAAGCGGTTCATTGAAAATAACGGAAATGAATATGTATTAAGAATAAACAAGAATAATATAAAGACTTTATTCATCGATTCCGACGGGAATATATGGATTGCAAGTATGCTGGACGGGCTGAAAAAAATGATTTACGACAGCGTGCATGATAGGATAAGATTTGTGCGCTACAGCCTTTTAGGGGGAAGGTATAAGCAGGTTTCTTCATTTGCCGAAGACAGGGACAGGAACCTTTATATAGGGACTTTCGACGGCGGTTTTTTCCGCCTTTCGAGGGAAATGAAAAACAGAAGTAAGGGCACTATACTTATAACCCCCCTCTGGGATGCCGCAAAAAAAACAGGGGCTCCACAGTCATGTAAAATTATGACTATGATTGCCGATAAAAATGGGAATGTATGGCTTGGCACTTACGGCGCATTGCTTAAATATGATGTTAAGAGGAATGAAATAAGCAAAATTGAGCTGGCCGCCGGCAGCGGTAATGACACTCCGGCAAATGTACTTTCACTTCTTGAAGACCGCACCGGCATTATATGGGTTGGCTTTACTTTGGGGGGAGGCATTTATAAAATAGAAAGCAATAAGCTGAAGTTCAATATTATTAATGCCAAGTTCCCCAATAAAAAATCGCTTAACGACGAGACCGTTTGGTCTTTGCTTCTGGATAACAGAAACATTCTCTGGATTGGAACCGAAAAAGGGGGGCTTAATAAGTATGACAGGAACAGCGGCCGCTTTGCTTATTATACTAAAAAGAGCGGAGACGGCTCTATAAGCGATAACTGCATCAGGGCAATTAAAGAAGACAGGTGGGGGGACCTATGGCTTGGCACTTACAACGGCGGACTGGATTATTTTAATAAGGCAACGGGGGAGGCAAAATCTTTTAAAGCCGATTCTACAGCGGCCGGAGCTATTTCGCACAATCAGGTGCAGGCAATATATATCGATTCTACTAATACATACTGGATAGGGACCTTCGGCGGAGGTTTGAACCGGTTTCAGCTTAAAGGGCGTTATAACGGCGAAAGCATAAATTTTACAAAATTCCAGTACGATAAGAATAATCCATTCTCCCTAAGCTCGGATAAAGTATATACCATTTATGAAGACAGGCAGGGCACGCTCTGGATTGGCACTTTCGGCGGGGGGCTTAATAAATTTGACCGGAAAACGGGGCGGTTTATTGCATATAAAAATATTAAGGAAGATGAATCGAGCATTGAAGACGACAGGGTGCTTGCAATTGATGAAGATTCAAAGGGGAATCTATGGGTTGCCACTTACGGAGGGGGATTAAACAGGTTCGACCCGAAAACCGAAAAGTTTGTGCGCTATTATAACGAGAATATGAGCGTTGTATATTCCGTAGTTGAAGACGAAAGGAATAATTTATGGATGAGTACCGATAAGGGAATATTTAAATTCAATTATCTCGTTCACCAGTTTACACAGTATCACATGAGCGACGGGCTTCAGGGGCTTGAATTCAGCGGCGGCGCCTATTTCAGAAGCCCCAAAGGGGAAATTTTCTTCGGCGGCACTAACGGTGTCAATTATTTTTATCCCAAGTCAATTATAGATAACAGCCAGCCTCCTCCCGTGGCAATTTCGAGCATAAAGGTATTTAATAAATCAATTCCGGCCGATGTAGATGTGATTGAGCTTTCGTACAGCGAAAATTTCGTCTCATTCGAATTCGCATCGCTCGATTTTACCAATCCGGTTGATAATAAATATGCTTTCATGCTTGAAGGATACGACGATAACTGGATACTTACCGATTCCAAAGCAAGGGTTGCCAATTATATTAACCTTGCGCCGGGCACTTATAAATTCAAAGTTAAAGGCACCAACAGCGACGATGTTTGGAATGAAAAAGGGGCCGAAGTAACTCTTATAATTAAACCCCTCTACTGGCAGACTGCCTGGTTCCGCATTCTCGCGGTTCTCGGGTTTCTGGGAGTTCTTTATTACCTCTTTACATTAAGGTATAAGGGACTTCTTGAAATTGAAAAGCTTAAGACCAAAATTGCGGCCGACCTGCACGACAATGTTGGCGCAGGGCTTACCGAAATTTCGATTCTGAGCGAATTGACATCCAACCTTATTAAAGGGGGGAATACATCGAGCGCGAAGAACCTCGATACGATAAGCGAAAAATCGAGGGCGCTGGTCGATTCCATGAGCGATATTGTTTGGGTGGTAAACCCCAAGAGGGATTCGCTCTACGATTTAATTGTAAGGCTGAAGGATTCTTACAGCGATACTTTTTCGGCTATGGGGATGGCATTTAAAACAAATAACCTCGAAGAGTTCAACTCGGTAAAGCTGCCTATGGATTATAAACAGAACCTCTATCTTATTTTCAAGGAAGCTATAAATAACTCCATAAAGCACAGCAAATGCATGCAGCTATCGCTTGATGCCTCCGTTGAAAAAGACCGGATTGAGCTTGTTCTTAGGGATGACGGAACCGGATTCGATGTTGATTCGTCTATGAAAGGAAATGGAATCGTAAATATTAAACGCAGGGCTAAAAATATTGGGGGCGAACTGGAGCTTTCCAGTTCGGGCACCGGAACGGTTATTAAATTTACCGGAAAAGTAAGGGGACTCGATAAAATAAGGCTCTTTTTCAGGAAATTTTAGTGAACTTATTTTTGCCTTGTTTTCATTTTTTTAGGAGCTATTTTTGTATTGTAACTTTTAAGGCAGTAAAATGATTAATGTGGCTATTGTAGAGGATAACGATACTATCAGGGAAGGGCTTGCGGCTTTAATTAATGGCACTGCAGGCTATTCGTGCGTCGGGGCATTCGGGGATTGTGAATCGTTTCTTGCGAAACTGCCTTCGCTTAAGGTGGATGTATCCTTAATGGATATCGGGCTCCCAGGCATGAACGGAATTGATGGGGTTACTAAAGCAAAGCAGATTAAACCAAACCTCAATATTTTAATGCTCACTATTTATGAAGAAAGCCAGGTTGTATTTAAAGCCCTTTGCGCGGGTGCCTGCGGATACCTGGTAAAGAAAACTCCTCCGCTTAGGCTTCTTGAATCGATTAAAGACGCATTCGAAGGGGGCTCTCCCATGAGCAGCCAGATTGCCAGACAGGTTATTACGGTCTTTCAGCAGAATACCGGCTTTAAAGACGATAACAATGAAAGCGATTTAAGCGAAAGGGAAAGGGAAGTACTTGTATCGCTTGCCGAAGGAAATAATTACAACGAAATAGCCAACCGTCTCTTTATAAGTGTAGATACGGTAAGGCATCATATAAGAAACATCTACAAAAAACTGCATGTACATTCGCAATCCGAGGCGGTTGCAAAAGCAATACGAAAAGGGCTTATTTAACCCCCCCTCTACCTGCATATTTATGCGGGTAAATACCCAAAAAACGGTCAAAATCCAATAAAACCACACAAATGTGCGGTTGTACACCGGTAGTGCATTTAGTAAATATCATTCAGAAAAACTTAACATTAACCTTAGGGAGGGTAAAATGAAAGCAAGCGAAAATAACGTTCCTATCAATCCTCTGGCCGATATAATTAACGATCAGTTATTTATTGAATTGATTAGAAGAGGAGTTGTGAACGAAAAATATGTGCGCGATTATTATTTGAGGTCTCGCTTTAGGGAAATGAGAGAATGCCGTATTGGCGCTAACGAAGCGATTGAAAAACTGAATGAAGAATATCCTTATCTGCAGTTCGATACAATAAGAAAAATTGTTTATCAGCCGGTGCATTAATTTTGATGCCGGGGTTTTAAGAGTAACTCCTTTTTCCCCCGGGTCAACAGGGGCGGCCGGAGAGCTCAACTTTCCGGCTTCTTTATTTTAAAAACCGGGGTTGATATTCAATTTTAGACTGGTATCTTTAAACATCCATTTAAAAGGAGTGTATATGAAACTAAAAGCAATTCTATTATTATCAGTATTTATGACTATTGCCGTTGTAAGCTATGCGCAGGAAAAAGAGCACGAAATCAGTTCTACCGTACCCGAATTGGAAAAATTCCACGATGTAATTTATCCTATGTGGCATACTGCATGGCCCGAAAAAGATGTTAAAATGCTCAAATCCCTTTTCCCTCAGGTTGAAAAGGATTACACGGCGCTTGCAAAAGCCAAACTGCCCGGTATTTTAAGGGATAAGAAGGGAAAGTGGGATGCGGGAATTAAAAATTTTACCGCCGCGTACGAAGCTTATAAAAGCGCCGCCTCTAAAGAGGATGCTCAGCCTCTGCTGGACGCCGCAGAAAAACTTCATGCCGGTTACGAAGCCCTTGTTAGGGTTATACGTCCCGTGCTTAAAGAGGTTGACGATTTCCACAAAGACCTTTATATGCTCTACCATTATTATACCCCCGAAAATAATTACGCAGGGGTAAAGACGGCTTCTGTATCGCTTACCAAAAAAATGCTTGTCCTAAAGAATGCCCAGCTTTCCGAAAAACAGAAATCGAAAAAGGATGCATTCGATAAAGCCGTTAACGAGCTCGATAATTCGGTTAATGCGCTGGCTCTTGTAGTTAAAGAGGGGAACGATAAGAACAAAATTAAAACCGCCGTAGAATCGCTTCACTCAAGATATCAGGCCGTTGAAGCTGTATTCGATTGATAACGGTTAAGAAATTAATTTTCAGCAATTACTGCCGGCAGAAACAGCCGGCAGTTTTTTAATGTCCGCACGAACATGCAATATTTTTAGATTCCGCTTTTTCAAGCGATTCCTTCCCCTCCTTAAAGGAGAAATAAGCAATTCCCAGAGCGCCTATCGAATCGAGAAAACCGAGGCCGGTTAATTGATACCCTGCGCTGGCAATAAGCAGTATAATGGAAAGATACATACATGTTCTGGTACAGTTGGCATCGGCAATAATAGCCTCGGAGTTAAGGGCTTTGCCTGTTTTAAGTTTATACTCAATTAAAAGCCACATTGCCGCGATTGAAATAAGCGATATTATTATGCCGGGTATGGTTGCTTCCGGTTTACTGCCGTAAAAGAAATTAATTGCCGCCGAAATTACCAGTCCTGCCGAAAGCAGATAAAAGGAAAATCCTGTAACCTTAAGTGCGGTTATTTCGAATTTATCCATTTTTTCGGTGCCCTGCTTTTTAATTCTGTGCGTCAAATGCCAGATGCCTATTCCTGAAATTACTTCAACAAAGGAATCGATGCCAAAGCCGAATAGGGAGAGGGTTTCATCCTTATATCCGAAATAGACCGATACAAGTCCCTCAATAATGTTATAAAAAACAGTTATTACCGCAAGAATTACTGCAATTTTAAGATATTTCTCCGTTGCCCCGTTATTGTCTTTTGTTTCGGTTCCGTTCATCTGTTTTTGCCTGTTTAGCTGAATAATTAATAAAATATATAATAATTGTAACGAAAAAGGGAGCAAATTGGTTTCTGATTTTGCCCCCTGAATTTATTGAGCGGGTGAATTAAATAAACTGCCGGGGAAAAAATTCCCCGGCATCATTTTAATCGGTGTAATGCTCAATAACTTTTTCAAGATGGTCTGCGCATACTTTGCAGAAAGGTTTGCTTCCTTTAGAGAACATTATGCAGTCCAGCATAGAGCGGTACATCCCTTTTGAAGAATATCCTGCGCCTTCAAAAGCACCTACCTTGCCGTAATCTTTACACGACTGGAGGTATTTATCAATTACTCCGCTGTGTTCCTTTTCAATCCGGTTGTATTCATTCTGCGCGTCGTCAATTTCCTTCCGGGGCATTTTATTTCTTTTCATTTCGGCAATTTTAATATTCATTTCGCGCCTGTTTTTCTGCCATGCGAGGTCCAGCTCATCATATTTCTCTTTTTCCCAAGGTGTAGGAATTGCAATGCCGGGGGTAATAAGGTTTTTCCATTTAAGGTTATCCTTATCAAGCAGGCGAGTAATGTTAGGTTCAACAGGCTCGAGCCCGGCAGGGTAAAAATCGTTATAAGCAACATCCGAAGTGTAATATTCATCGGCCAGCCCGCCGAATGAATGACCGAATTCGTGCAGGAAAATATAATCGCTGTACTGGTTGTCGCTTATAAATGTGCAGTAGAAATTATATATGCCTCCTCCTCCGTAGCGGGAATTATTGACCATAATATAGATTGCATCATACGGCACGTTTGCCGCCAGGTCCCTCATTGTCTTATTGTCTTCGGTAAGAAGGTATCTTTCGGATCCGAGCGAATAATAGGTTGAATTTAGAACGGTATTCCTGTATAAGTTTGCCCCCGGCTCGTCGCATCCGCTTTCCATTGAAGGCTTATATACGCCGTAGATGTTGAATTTATCCTTATTGCTTTTATATGGCTGCTGGCTAAGGAAAAGGTTTGTAAAGCGCTTAAGGTCTTTTTCGAACTTCTGTTTTTCCTTTGCGGTATATCCCTCGGCAAGTATTACAACGTCAACTTTCTTGTGCGGGTCGCCGCTGTAATGCTGTTTGTAAACTTTTACGTCCTTATCCTTAACCATATCTTTATGGATATATAAATCGGCCGGGTCTATAACGGTTGAGAAAACCTCCTTAAGTTCGTTCTGCTTGTCCCTTTTCTCAAGAACGAATCTGATTTTGTTTAACGGATAAGGAATAATTGCGCTTTCCTGATAGGTGCGTTTAATTCCTTTTGAGGCTTCGTCGGAAGTCTGGTATTCTTTAAAGTAGCTGTCGAATCCCTTTGAGAAAATTAATTTGCCGGAAGCGGCGTCGTAAATCTTATAATAATATGCGCCGTTGTTAAAATTATCAATCAGGTTTTTAAGGCTTCCGGCCCAAATGCCGTACTGGTAAATCTGGTCTATTGTAACAAGCTCGCTCTTTGCGTCCCCTATGTGGAAATAGTCGATTCTCATCGTCTTATCGGTAAAATATTTGTTGAAATCGATATTCTGCCCGTAGAGGAGCGAAGCGAATAGAATAATTGAAATAATTAAGTTTCGTTTCATTTTCGGCTCTCTTTAAATAGTTAATACAAAATTAAGTATAGGATATAAGATTTACGAGCGCCCCGATATTAATTTTTTTCCTCTTTTTTTTATAATATTAGTCAAGTTAAATATAAATCTGTAATTATGGGCAAAATTAAAATTAAGCGGATTCTCCCATTTATAATATTCTGTTCTTCACTCCTGTACGGGCAGAGCGACGCATTCCAGATTGCGCGTTTAAAATATTCGGGAGGGGGGGACTGGTACAACGACCAATCGGCCGAGGTAAACCTTCTTAATTTTACCGCCCGGGCGGCCAACATAAAAGTCAAGGCCGAATATGTTTATGCCGACCTTCTTACCGATGAAATATTCCGTTATCCCTTTTTATTCCTTACCGGGCACGGAAATATAAACTTTACCCCGCGCGAGGCCGAAAGGCTTAGGGAATACCTGGAAAAAGGGGGATTCCTTTATGTTGATGACGATTATGGGCTTGACGCCTCTTTCAGAAGGGAAATTAAAAAAGTATTCCCCGATAAAAACCTGACGGAACTTCCATTCGACTATGGAATGTACCATTGCCTGTTCGATTTTAAAAGCGGGCCCCCTAAAACACACGAACACGACAACAAACCTCCGCAGGGATTCGGAATTTTTATAGGCGGCAGGCTTGCGGTTTATTATACATACCAAAGCAACCCAAGCGACGGATGGGTTAATGCCGGTGTATACAACGACCCTCCGGCTAAAAGGGAAGAAGCGCTCCGTTTCGGCGCTAATATGATTGTGTGGGTGCTGTCTCATTAAAATATGGATAAGGCAGGAATAAATATTAAAGGGCTTGTAGAAAAACTTACCGCTGCCGAAAAGAAAGAGAATAGAATAATGCTTCTCGGCGGAATAATCCGTTTTGCTTTTTATTCGGCCCTGGTTCTGTTGTGCGGGGCGCTTGCCGAATTGCTCTTTAATATGGACACCGGAGGGAGATTAATCTGGTTTATTGTTTTGTCTTTATCAGAAGCGGGCCTTTTTATATATTTTCTTGTTCTACCACATTTTACAAAGAGAATTAAGCATACCGCAAAAGACCATATAGAAACGGCGGGCAAGGCATCTCTCCATTTCGGATTCATGAAGGATGAGCTTAAAAATGCACTTCAGCTGGCTTATGAAAAAAGGGAAGGTGTTTCGGATGAATTGGCGGAAGCGGCAATAGAGCGCGCGCTTTCCAAATACGGGCAACTTGATTTTACCGAATCTGTATCTGCCAGCCCTCTTTACAAGGCTGTAAAAACAGAACTGGTCGCCGTAATAGTTATTATGCTTATGTTTCTAACAATTACTCCGCTTAATTTTGCATTATACAGGGTAATAAATTTCAGCAGGGATTTTTCAATACCCCCCAAATATACATTCAGCATCAAGCCGGGCAATTCAACAGTTACAAAGGGGGAAAGCATTGAGCTTACAGCTATTGTATACGGGGGAAAGGCGGGCGATGTAAGCTTTTTTATAAAAGGGGAAGATGAAACCGGTTTCGGCAAAAGAAAAACTATAGAAAATAATAACGGCTCGTTTACATGCACAATTCAGAATGTGCAGAATTCATTCCTTTATTATGTTAAAGCGGATGATGTTAAAAGCGGCGGATATGAAATTAAAACTTTTAACAGGCCAGTTATTACTTTCTTCGAATTGAAAATCATTCCCCCCGCATATTCGGGCCTGCCCGATGAAACTTTGAAGGATAACGGAAATGCATCCCTGCTGGCCGGTTCAAAAATTTATTTCAATTTAAGTGCTTCGCAGGAACTTAAATCGGCATTCATTGCCTCGTCCGATTCAATCCCCCGCCCGATGAATTGCGAAGGGAATACAGCCCGTTCAGAAATAAGGGTCAACAAAGAATTTTCTTATCATTTTGAGATTAGGGATAAAGAAGGCCGGGGCAATATAAATCCGGCCGGGTATGTTATAAAATTAATACCCGATTCTTATCCGGCAGTTGCACTCCTTTCCCCCGTTAATAATTTTAATGTTCGCGGCCTTCCTTCAATTAATATAATCTCGCGCATTAGCGACGATTTCGGATTCTCGAAAATGGAGCTCAATTACAGGATTTCAGAATCGAAATATGAAAAACCGAAAGAGGAGTATTCAAAAGTGAATATTTCCTTAAAACCGGGATTAAAAGAGCAGGATGTTCTTTATAACTGGAATCTCGCCGGGCTCTACCTTGCCGAAGGGGACGCTTTAAGCTGTTATGTTGAAGTGTTCGATAACGACAATATAAACGGCCACCAAAGCGCTAAATCGGAAATTATCACTTTGAGGGTTCCCTCAATTGAAAGTCTGTTTAAGGAAGAAGAAAAGAATACAAAGAGCATTGAAAATGAAATAAAGGAAGTTCTTGAGCGTGCCGATAAACTGAAAGAGGAAATGAACCGGAACGCTGACGAGCTGAAGCAGGATAAAAAGGATTTAAGCTGGGATGAAAAAAACAATATAAGCAGTAATCTAGATGATTTAAGCCGGCTGGGCAAAAAAATAGACGACATAAAAAGCAGGCTCGATGAATCCCGCAGGAACGGGGCGCGCAACGATCTTCTTTCGAAGGAAACTCTTTATAAATATGCCGAACTGCAAAAACTGTTCAACGAATTGAACAACGATGAATTTAAGCAAGCCTTTCTTAAAATGCAGGAATCGCTTAAATCAATGCTCCGCAGCAGCGCACAGCAGGCAATGGATAAATTGAAAAATAATGAGGAGTATATCAGGAACAGCATAGAAAGGACCCTGAACCTTTTCAAAAGAGTTAAAGCCGAACAGAAAATTGACGAAATTATTAAGAGGACTGAAAACCTTGCCGATAAAACCGGAGAGATTGCAAAGAAGCTAAAAGAAAAAGATTTAGCCGACAAATCCGCCGGAGAGGAGCTGATTAACAGGCAGAAGGAAGTTACCGGCGGACTGAAAAATCTTGATGCCGAAATGAAAAACGCGCAGGAACTGATGAAACAGCTTGAGGATATGCCCCAGGATGAAATGAAAAAAGCGGGGGACGAATTTAACAGGCAGGGGAACCAGTCAATCTCGCAGAATACCGAACAGGCAATTGGTAAAATGCAGAAGGATAACGCGCTGAGTTACGAAAGCGCTTTATCAAAAAATCTTTCTTCCTTCGGCGGAATGATGAACGGTGTTAAGAAGAGTTTTGCGCAGAAGAACCAGATGAAAATTTTAAGTGAAATGATGAAAGCCCTTTCTAATATTATCCTCCTTTCAAAGGAACAGGAAAAACTGCGCGTTAAAACGGAAAGCCTTCCATATCAAACCGGGAGCGGAGGGGATAAGACAAGGGAGCAGAACGAATTGAAAAATAATCTGCTTAAGGTAATTGCGCAGGTTACCGCGCTTTCGCAGAAGACTTTTGGTATCACCCCCGAGATGGGGAGGGAGCTTGGCGGCGCTTTGTTTGATATGCAGAGCGCTGTAAACGCCTTTCAGGCATTGGGGGGACAGCCTCTTCAATATCAGCGGGGCGCTATGGAAAACCTGAACCGTGCCGCGGCTCTTCTTAAAGCAAGCATGGATAAACTGGGGGGCGGGAGCTCGGGGGGCGGAATGGCTTCCCTAATGCAGCAGCTTGAAAAACTGAGCTCTCAGCAGATGAATTTGAACCGCCTTACCGAACAGCTTAACGGCGGAAAGCTTTCAAGCGAGGAGATGGCGCAGATTCAAAGACTTGCAGGCCAGCAGGAACTTATCCGTAAATCGCTTGAAAAACTTGAAAGGGAAGCGCAGGAAGCGGGGCAGTCTAAATCGCTTGCCGGCAGTTTAAGCAAAGCGCTGGATGATATGAAATCGGTTGTTGAACAGCTTAAACAAAACAGGCTTAGCGGCGATCTGGTTAAACAGCAGGAAAGGATTCTTTCGCGGATGCTCGATTCCCAGAGATCGTTAAATGAAAAGGATTTTGAAAAAGAGAGGGAATCGAATAGCGGAACCGATTTTAATTTGACATCCCCAACCCGGCTTAACCTTAATGATGATAAGGTAAATAAACTGAGGGATGAATTAATTAAAGCCGCCGCTCAGGGGTATAAGAAAGATTACGAAGAGCTTATTAAAAAGTATTTTGAACTGCTGGAAAAGAAGGGGAATAAAAAATAAGGTTTTGCCCTCTTATAGGGGCAAAATAGCTTATTTTTAATTGATTTTTAGAATATGTTAGATTACTTTTAAATTATAATTCATTTAAACAAAGGGGTATTAAACAGATTGCCTGAATATAAAGACATTCCCGATATAGAGCTTATTGCCGAAATTGCCCGTTTCAAATCGCGCGCTCTGGAAGAACTATATGACAGGTATTCCCCAATTGTTTATACGGTTGCAAAAAAAATTGCGCCCGACGATAAAGCGGCCGAAGAAGTTGTAGTTGATGTCTTTTCTCTCGTTTGGCAGAAAGCGGGGGAAATTGACTTTACAAAAAACTGCGTTTATACATGGCTTATTACATTAACAAGAAACAGGGCAATAGACCTTCTTAAAAGAAGCCGCTCACCGGAAGCCACTCTGGATTATTACGACGCCGAATACATCGATACTTTTATTATGCCCCACATTTCTCACGAAATTGATAATTACGATTTGAAGCATATAGAGAAAAATAAAAAACGGATTGAAAACGCACTGGATAAACTTACAGACGCGCAGAAGTATGTTATTCACCTTGCCTATTACGAAGGCTATAATATAAATGAGATTTCGGATAAACTTGGCATTCCTATTGAGACGGTAAGGACAAAAGTTTATACCGCGTTAAACACGTTGAATGAAAATTTTGAGGCGGAGCTTTAATGTCGGACCAGGCAATAAACGAAATGATTAGCGCCTTTGCCGCCGGTTGTATGGATAAGGAGAATTATCTCCACTTCTATAATTATCTTAAACAGAACGGAGAGCTTCCTTATAAGGAATTGGGCAAACTGCAGACCCTTACCTCAATGCTTCCTTCCATTCTGGAGCTTGAACAGCCGGCCCCCGAACTCAAAAAACGAGTTGCTCAGGCCCTTATTGCCATTCAGGATGAAATTAAAGTGAAAATTAAAATCGAAAGGGATAAAACTCTGGCCGGGGCTCATAAAACCGAAGCTCCCGCGCGTACAACCAAAACCGGCACCGCGACTTATATTGAAAACACCTTTAATGCCGGCGTAAGCGATGTTGAGGCGCAGAATAACCCAGCCCCCGAAAACAGCGCCCCGATAATGGGGAATAGATTATTCACCGATAATAATAAAAAGTTTTATGAGCATCAGTCCTTTGCCCCCGTATGGATTGCGGTTGTGCTTTTATTTATTGCCGTTGCGCTCATCGGTTATTTCGGATTCAAAAGCCTATCCGATATAAAAAGCTCCATCCTTAAGTCCGAAGCCAATTTGGAATCGGTTAAAAGCGAGCTTAGGAATACTCAGGAATTTATCAGCAAGAACGGTCCGCTTATTGAGTTTTATAATTATGATAACATCTGGACCGTGCCTCTTCAGGGAGCCGACCCCGCGCTTAAAATATCGGGACGCCTTTTGCTTGCCCTGAACGATAATGAAGCTCTACTTCAGATTAATAACCTTCCCACTCCGCCCCCCGAAAATACATACCAGCTTTGGGTGGTTAATAAAAATCAGACTTACTCGCTCGGCCAATTCTTTATTGAGCCGGGGCACAGGTTTGTTAGAATTTCGGGGCTTCCTGCTATTGTAAGGGACCAGTCGACGCAATTTAAAATTACTCTCGAACCGCGAAGCGGGTCAATTCTGCCCACAGGCGCAACATTCGCATCGGGTCCGGGGGGTGTCGAACCGGCTAAAAAAACAGGCAGAAGATAATCAGCTTTTCTTGCGCAGTATCAGCATCGTAATTCCTAGTGCAATAAGAATTATATGCCAGTAATCGGCAATGTTGCCGATTATCCTATCGATAAGATAATGAAACGGCAGGTGTCTGTAGGTTAATGCCAGTATTATTCCGGCGGCGGCTAATGAAAGCCCGCTGTAAAGAAAATGCTTTTCATCCGTGTTATCTATAAATAAAAAGATAAAAACCATTCCCGTTATAAAAACCGCCGAAGGAAAAACTACAACCAGAGGGCTAAGTATATCGTAGCGTTTAATAATGAATAAAATGGCGCCGGTAAAAAAGAGTACTACGGAAAGAATTATCTCTTTTCTTCTCCCTTTTTCCATCGAAAAGTATAAAGTGGGTATTGCATATATAAGCATAACCGCGCCGAGCAGCACCGGCAGGCTGAATGAAATGAATTTCATTAGATGCGCCGCAATAAGGGCAAGTATAATGGCAAATAAAATAATTCCGCTTGCGTTTCTGTTATAATTCAATTTCATCCTCTTTGGGTATTTTGCCGATGAAATAGAAATAAATTATTATGGGCATTCCCAGTGTAATAATTGAAAGGGAAATAAACCAGAATCTTACTGCGAATGGAGAAAGCCCCAGGTATTCCCCCAATCCGCTGCATACCCCGCCGAACAAAGCGTTAGCGCGGCTTCTGCGGAAATGGCCCGGCAGAGGCTTTGAATCTTCTTCGTCCCTGCGCCGGAAGAAAAGAAAGAATGCGGTTATTGCAGTTATAAGAAGAATAATTAAATCGGTCGATATTCCCATTAACGAAAGGAACTGGAAATAACCGAGGTTATCGAAAATTACATAAAGTCCCGCAAGAAGTATTATACCCGCAATCAGGGATACATTATTCTGCCGGTTCACTTCGGCAGTTTCATCATCATCCTGTTCCTCTTCTTCAAGGGGTCCTTCCATAGCCAGCGCGGCTATAAGGTAAACAATAATTCCCCATCCCCCCATCAGAATGCTGAATAGGAACATCAGTCTGAAAAACACCGGGTCAATGGAAAGGTATTCCCCAAGGCCGCCGCAGATGCCGAAAATTATCCGGTTCCGCGTGGATTTGCGCAGTTTTCTTACATAGAGGCGCGGTTTTTCTTCCGGTTCCTCTTGTTCCATTCCGCTGTTGTGCTCGTTCTCTTCCATTTAGCTGCGGGTGAATTTATCCCTGGTATTTATTATTCTTCTTTCTGTTACAATCCTGTCTATTCTCACATCCTGCGGAGTAGATTCAATCAAATCGAACAGTTGAAACTCATGGGCTAAAACAACTTTAGTCGAAAAAGTGTTCCTCAATAATTTATCGTAAAATCCGCCGCCGTACCCGACTCGGTGCCCCAGAATTGAAACGGCAAGCGCCGGCACTATGAACAGATCCACATCGCTGTTGTCTTCGTTAAGGCCCGTCTTAGGCTCGTAAAATCCTTCGTTGTTCTTTGCTATATTGTCCCAGCCGGTAAAATAATTGCGCTGTAGTGTCCTGCTTATCGGATTAAGCTTTGGCACTACAATTGTCTTTCCGCATCCGTCCATGGTATCTATAAGCCGGCGTGTTTCAAATTCGCCCGGACGGCTGGCAAGGTAGCAGTGAACAATGCGCGACCTCAAAAAATCATCCATAGTGGAGAATCTTTCAATAATTTTGAGCGCCTGCCTTTTTAATTCTTCGCTGCTTACCTCGCTTCTTCTCTGAATTGCCAGTTTGCGGGCCTCTGATTTGGGAATTAATGTCTTAAGCCTCAAAATTATCCTCTGTTTCTTGAATAATAATAAATATCTTGAAAAATATGGAAATTAGTATTACCTGCAAAATTTTTATTTAACTACCACCATTTTCTTTGTCTGTCTGTATGATGTTGTCTCTATCCGGTAGAAATAAATACCGCTAGGAACCGAGGCGCCGTTAAACATTACGCTGTAATTCTTTCCGGCTGTCTGGAAAGCGTTTACCAGAGTTACAATTTCCCTCCCCAGAATATCGTATACTTTTATTTTTATGTAATCGTCCTTGGGAAGATCGTAAATTATTTTGGTGAAGTTATTGAACGGATTAGGGAAATTCTGGCTTAAATAGTAATCGGCGGGAATTTCAACCGGGTCGTTGCCGGCGTCGTTCGGAATTGATGCGTATTTTGCCCTGCTGTTGGATATGATTGTCTTCAAATCGGCAGGAGTGTTTCCAATTGCCAGAACGAAAGAAATATTTTCGTAACTCCCTGCTTTTATATTTACCGGTCCCCCCGAAATAATAAGCGAAATATCTCCTGTTCCGGCGCTCGTTTTCGCAATTCCCCCTGAAAGCATCTGCCATTTAGCGCTTTTTGTAAACGAGGGGTATAGTGTAAGCCCGTTATTATCGAGAGTGTTATCAATTGCGAATACTCCCGTATTCTGGCCGGTTAAAAGGGAGGCGCCCACGTAATATTTAAATGGCCCGTCCGGTCGGTCGTATGCGTAGATGATTTTATTTGCAGAATCGTAACTTACGTTGTTATTGTCGTAATCGGTCCCGTCAAGGTCAAAATCGAGAAACCAGCCGGCGTATAAATTATTAATATCGGCGCCCGTTTTATTGGCTAGCACCGCCCTTAGTATTACAAAATTATCGTAGGGACTCTCTTTATATTCGTAGGCTATCAGTTTTGTTTCTATGCCCAATTTACTTGTGCCTAGATAATCGTCGTTAAAAATTGCCGAGCCTTCAAGGTCGGCGTAGCTGCTGCTGTTCTTAATGGTGAAAGGGGAGAGGGTTTTAAAATTAATCGATTTTGAATTATTGTCAATGCGTGCGGCATCGGCAAGTGTGGCGGCCGAAGTGCCGTACATAAACGAGCCTTCGAAAAGAAGGTTTTCTCCCCCCATAAAGCGGAGCCCCTGCCCCTGAAGGTTATTTGGGTAATCGTCGTACCCTATATTTCCGCTGCTTGCAACCGTAAGGGCAATGTTATTTTCGGCAATTGTGTTATAAGTCTGGTTTATTATTACCTGAACCATCTGATAATCGGAGTATCCCGAAGCGGAATAGGTAAGCAGGAAGTTAACCTTAAGATTATAAGGCGCCCAGCTCTTTACCTTAAAATAAAATTTATTGCCGCTGTTGCTTACCGTACCCAGCGAAGCCATTGCCCCGGTGTTGAATGTTGAATTCTCTATTGAGATGTACTGGTTGTCGGTGCTTAATGTAACCTGAACTCCCTGCACCGGGGAAAGGTAGTTTACAAAATCGGTGCTTATAGAGGCAAGTTCGCCGCTCTGTATAATGCCGTTGTGGTTCCCTTCATCGTTTATTTGAATGTTGGTTGCCCTTACTGATACGGCATTTGTTACGGTGAGCGCGTTGTATGCGTTAATTCTTCCCTTGCCCATTTTATATTTCAGGGAATCGGCATTTAAGGATGAGATATCGTCCGATGTGGCTCTTATCTGTTCTCCAATCTGCAATGGAGTAAAGTTCGGGAACCGGCTTTTTATAAGTCCGGCAAGCCCTGCCGTAATTGGGGATGCAAGCGAGGTTCCGTTTGCTACGGTATAATAATCCTTTCCCCAGGTGCCGTATATCTGCTGACCCGGCGCGGTAACGTCAATTGTGCCCCCGTAGTTCGAAGCAGACCACATTTTATCGGCTGCGTTGGTTGCCCCTACCGATAATACCCCCTGGTAGCTTGCCGGATATGCGGGGAGGTCTATATTATCGTTGCCCGCGGCGGCAATTACAAGCGCCCCCTTTGAAATTGCATAATTAATTATTTCCTGTTCCGCATGGGAATAGGCGTAGCCTGTAAAACTGCAATTAATAATCTTCGCGCCGTTATCGGCCGCATATTTAATGCCTTCGTAGCCGTAAATTATTAAGCGCGGATCCATATCTTTCCTTGAGCATTTAACCGGTAGAAGAGAGCAGTTAAATCCCATTGAAGCAATCCCGATTCCGTTATTTGTTACCGCCCCGGCAATGCCCGCAACCAGAGTGCCGTGCGTAGGCACATCTTCTTCGGGGTTATTATCGGGGGTTCCGTTATCCCCTCCAAAATCCCATCCTACAAGGTCGTCAACATAACCGTTGCCGTCGTCGTCAATTCCGTTCAAATCCCCCGGGTCGGGTATCCATTGTGTGCCGTCCCATATTATTGTAACGCCGTTGTGGTTGGCGTCTTCGCCAAGGTTCTGGTGAATATTGGCGGCTAGATCCGGGTGCCCCCAGTAAACGCCGTCGTCAACTATTCCAATTACAATGCTTTTATCCCCCCGGCTAATATCCCACGCCTCTTTTGCTTTAGTAATATAAAGGTTGTACTGTGTAAGCGCGTCGAACATCGGGTCGTTTACGTCGTAAGTAACTTTTCTAATGTATTTTGGTTCGGCCCATTCAACATCCTTAAGCCGGGCAAGTTTTTTTGAAATTACAAGGGGGTCTTCCCCCGAGGTATAATGAAGTGAAACTATCCTTTCAAGTCCGCCGCTTTCTTTAAATAATCTGTTCGCCTGCGGAGGAAATTCCTGAACCGACGATGTAACGCTGTAAGGGGCCATTGAGCTTTTAACTCCCGCTGGAAGCAGGGCATTGCCGTTAAAATCGGCAGTTGGGGCCTGTTTAAGTTTAATAACAACGGTATTTGCCAGATATAAGTCGTTTTTTCCCTTAATCACCCCGGTTTGGGCTAAAAGCTGGGCAGTTATAAAAAGGCAGGCGGCAAGGATTAAGAATTTTCTCATTTTCTCAATATTTTGTGTTTCAATAGGGCAATGTTATGAATTAAAGGAACTAATTACAATCCAAAAATTGGAGTAAAAAATGATATTTAAGGCGTTACAGGCCCCCAATAAAAGCGGCAAAATTCTTATATTTGCATTCAACAATTTTTTAGGTTTTTATGACATCGAAAGAA
Source organism: bacterium (assembly GCA_027398005.1). Taxonomy (GTDB): domain Bacteria; phylum Bacteroidota; class Ignavibacteria; order Ignavibacteriales; family Melioribacteraceae; genus JAEXUB01. The sequence goes on along the minus strand of DAHYUM010000020.1, from coordinate 3,577 downwards.
ATACGCCAGCAGTTTTTAGACTATTTTGCAAGCAAAGAGCACCGTATTGTAGCAAGCGCACCGGTTGTTCCTTACGACGACCCGACGCTTCTTTTTACCAATGCGGGAATGAACCAGTTTAAGGATGTTTTCCTCGGTACAGGCTCAAGGGAATATAAAAGGGCCGCAGATACACAGAAATGCATCCGCGTTTCGGGCAAGCATAACGACCTTGAGGAAGTTGGGCACGATACTTACCACCATACTTTCTTTGAAATGCTTGGCAACTGGTCTTTTGGCGATTATTATAAAAAGGAAGCAATTCAATGGGCATGGGAGCTTCTTACCGAAGTGTGGAAACTTCCCAAAGAAAGACTTTATGCCACCGTATATAAAACAGATGAAGAAGCATTTGAATTGTGGAAGAATATTACCGACATCAATCCTGCCCACATTCTCCGTTTCGGCGAAAAGGACAACTTCTGGGAAATGGGGGAAACCGGTCCATGCGGCCCCTGCAGCGAAATACATATAAATTTAAGCGATAATTTTGAAGACGCATCCCTTGTAAACGCAGGTTCGCCCAAATGCATCGAAATCTGGAATCTCGTATTCATTCAATACAACAGGGATACTGAAGGGGTGCTACATGAACTGCCCGCCAAGCATGTAGATACCGGAATGGGATTTGAAAGGCTTTGTGCGGTAATACAGAAAAAGAATTCGAACTACGATACGGATGTTTTCGTTCCGATAATAAATGCAGTGTCCAAACTTTCGGGCATCCCTTACGAAAAAGAAGAAGAGATGATTGCAATGCGTGTAATTGCGGATCATATACGCACGCTCACATTCGCAATTGCAGACGGAGCAGTTCCGGGCAACGAAGGACGCGGTTATGTTTTGCGCAGAATTTTAAGACGCGCCGCCCGCTACGGAAGAAAACTTAACCTCAACGAGCCGTTCCTCTATAAACTTGTTAATGCCGTTGTTGATAATATGGGATATATATTTGCCGAGATAAAGAACAATCAGGCAAACATTGAAAAAATCATTAAAGCCGAGGAAGAAAGCTTTAACGCAACATTGGACCGCGGCATTGAGCTTTTTGACGCCGTTGTTAAAAAACTTAAAACGCAGAAATTAAATACCGTTCCGGGCGAGGATGTATTTAAGTTGTACGATACTTTCGGATTCCCAGTGGATTTGACCAACGTAATGGCACGCGAAGCGGGATTCGCAATTGACGAAGCCCGGTTTAACGAACTGATGGAAGACCAGAAAGCGCGCGCAAGAAAATCGACAAAGGATAAAATAGCCAATGCCCACGCAATTGCCGATAACCTTGAAGGATTCGATATGATTTCGGATGAACCGACGCAATTCCTCGGCTACGAAACACTTTCATCCGATTCCAAAGTGGTTGGCTATAAATTTGAAGATGGGCAGGGATTGGTGATTCTGGATAAGACCCCTTTCTATGCTGAATCGGGGGGACAGGTTAGCGACCTGGGAACTCTTACAATCGGCGGGAAAAGCTTTGATGTTATAGACCTTGCAAAGGTAAACGGGAAAGTAATTCATATAATAGATAATAAGGATAACGCGGAAATTAAACCGGGCTCCGATGCCAAAGCCGCTGTTGATGAAACTCGCCGATGGGATATAATGAGGAACCACTCGGCAACCCATTTTCTGCATGCCGCATTAAGGGAAGTGTTGGGCAAACATGTTCAGCAGTCCGGTTCTTATGTGGGCCCCGACAGGCTGAGGTTCGATTTCACACATTTCCAGAAAGTTACCGAAGAGGAGCTTAAGGAGATTGAAAACATTGTAAACAGGAAAATAAGGGAGAATCTTCCTTTAAATCATCATAAAGACACCCCGTTTGAAGAGGCAAAGAAAATGGGGGCTCTAATGTTCTTCGGCGATAAATACGGCGATAAGGTAAACGTAGTTCAGTTCGGCGGATACACATTGGAATTCTGCGGCGGTACGCACGTTAAAAACGGCTCGCAGATTGGAATGCTTAAAATAATAAGCGAATCTTCAATTGCAAGCGGAGTGCGCAGGATTGAGGCCGTTACAGGAAGCGGAATTGAAAAATATATTGAAGAACAGCACGCTAAAATTAAAGCTCACGAAGTGAAAATTGCGGAGCTTGCCGAAGAAAAGAGAAAGTTAGAAAAAGAAATTGCCGAAATGAAACTGAAAGAAAAACTGGGAGGTATCGATTCTATTGTCTCCTCGCCGGTTTCGGTTAACGGAATTTCACTCTATAAAGGCAAAGTTGAAGCCTCCAATATGGATGAATTAAAATCGATGGGGGATGAACTGCGCGCTAAAATTAAAAGCGGCGCCGGACTTTTAATTTCGCAGATTGAAGATAAAGTTGCCATTGTAGCCGTAGTAAGCGACGACCTGATTAAGGATAAAAAACTTTCGGCGGGCAAAATTGTAGGCGATATAGCCAAGATTGTAGGGGGGGGCGGAGGCGGCAGACCCCACCTTGCTACCGCAGGGGGCAAAGATGTTGCTAAAATTGATGACGCACTTAATGCCTTTGAAAAGATGTTTTAATGTCAGATGATAAATTGTAAAAAAAAGTCCGGCACTTAGCCGGACTTTTTTTATGCCTGCAAATAAAAGATTATAATTTATTCAGCCAGTTTTTAATCACCTCAAGGGCCGAAGGAGAGAATGTTTCTTCAAGTTCCCCGTACTCTGCAATGGTGCCCTTCTTAACCGTCTGGAATAAGTGATTCAATCCGGGCAGTTCAACAATTTTATACTTTTTGTTGCCCGCTTTTTTTAATGCTTTTTCAATCTCGGGCAGGTTCTGTTTTGCATAAACCTGCAGGTCTTTTTCCCCGTTAAGCGCAAGCACCGGAATTTTGATGCGCGATAGGTCCTTGCGGGGATCGTATTTAAGGAAAAAGCGGAACCATGGCGAAAGCACCTGTTTCATCTGCGCGTCCATCGAGGCTTTAATTTTACCGGAATCGGCTTTCTCTTTTTCGCTTAACGATGCTATATATTTATCAACTGCTTTATCCAGTTTCTGCAATGCTTTGGTGCTGTCTTTTTCGTTCATTACAATTGAATATACCTGCGAGTTAAAAGCGTTTGTCTTTTTAATATCTTCTTCTTTGGCTCCGGCGGCGCGGGCAATTAATTCGGATTGCTTAAGAATAATATCGCGTCCGGGAACCCCGGGTCCTGCAAGAAGAATTATAAACGCAACATCTTTCGATTTTGCCGCGCACATCGGGGCAATCATTCCCCCTTCGCTGTGCCCTATAATGCCTATTTTGTTTTTATTTATTTCACTGCGCCCTTTAAGGTATTCAACTGCGGCAAGCGCGTCCGATGCGAAATCGGCCGAAGTGGCCGCGGCAAAATTGCCTTTCGATTTTCCCACGCCCCGGTCGTCGTAACGGAGAACCGCATATCCGTTGCGTGTTAAGTAATCGGCAATTACAAGGAATGGTTTATGGTTTAAGAGAGTTTCATCCCTATCCTGCGGGCCCGAGCCGGTAACCATTACAAGCGCTGTAAAATTACTTCCCGTTTTCGGGTACGTTAATGTGCCTGCTAG
>DAHYUM010000209.1 GCA_027398005.1 bacterium | reverse complement strand
AATTTTTGCCTTGAATTTCAGGCAGGAATCTATAAGCGAAGCAAAAATCCGTTCAAAAACTATCGCCAAGGTCGTGAAGGACAGCTTGACGTCTTTGATGGTGATGGGCGTCATTCAGAACAGGAAGATATTTATTCAAAGGCTTAAAAAAGTATGGGAGCGGGACGGCGATGAATATGATTATGTTAAAATTGCCACTATGGCTTCGGAGGCCGAACCATTTAAATGTTTTCTAAACCCCGACTCCAAATTGTTCCTCAATCCCCCCGATATGGAAAAAGCGATTGATGAATTCTGCCGCATTACGGGGCAGGAAAAACCCCAAGGCAAAGGGGCTTATGCGCGCGCCGTTTATGAAAGTCTGGCGCTTAAATATAAATTGATATTAAAAATGATCGGTGACGCATCTGGAAGGAAGATAGAGAGGATTCACGTTGTGGGAGGCGGTTCGCAGAATGAATTTCTTAACCGTCTTACTGCCGACGCGGCGGGCATCCCTGTTTACGCCGGTCCGGTTGAAGCTACCGCATTGGGCAATGTGCTTGTTCAGGCTGTTGCCGCGGGAAAGGTTGAATCGCTTAGCCATGCAAGGGAAATTGTTAAGAACTCTTTCGAAATTAAAGAGTACAAACCGGCCGATACTGCCGAATGGAATGAAATGTTAGATAAATATAAATCCATAATTGCTTAGGAGGAAAAATGAAAATATTTAAAACGGCAATTTTCTTTTTAACTGCGGCAGTCTTATTCAACGGGTGCATAAAACAATCGGATACAAAATATATGAATGAGAAAAACGAAAAAGTTACCAAGAGGGTAGGCAGTCTTATTAAAGTGCGCCCCGAATTTGAAGAGCGCTATATAATTCTGCATAAGCATACATTCCCCGGAGTATTGGAAAGCATTAGAAAAAGTAATATAAGAAACTACTCGATATTCCTTCTCGACGGCATGCTCTTCTCGAACTATGAATATGTCGGCAGCAATTACGACGCCGACATGAAGGCGATAGGTGACGAGACTACCAGGGAATGGTGGAAGCTTACCGACCCGATGCAGGAGCCTTTGCCTACACGGAAAGCGGGGGAATGGTGGGCGGAAATGGAATGCCTTATTAACACCGGACAAAAAATTAAATCGTACACCGAAGTTAAACGGACCGCCATTGTTGCCGATATTAAAGAGGGGGATGAGGATAACGTGAGAAACCTCTTTAAGAATATGGATAAAAATATTACAGACCTGATGACAAAATCGAATCTGCAGAACTTCACCGCTTATATGAAGGATGGCAGAATATATATGTATTCAGAATACGCGGGGAAAGACCTTGCAAAAGATCAGAAGGCGCTTAACGAAGCCCCCGAATTTAAAAAATTCAACGACCGGCTGGATTCATATTTAAAAGGCCCGTGGAAAGAAATGAAAGAAGTATTCCATACAAACTAAACCGGGGAATGATTAAATGAGAATGTCCAATTTAGATTATGCGGTAATTGTTGTTTACCTCGTAGGAATTGTGGGGCTTGGCGTATGGGCCGGCTTCAGAAGAAAGAAAGGGGGCGAGGGAAGCCACTACTTTCTTGCGGGCAATACGCTTACATGGCCCGTAATAGGGCTGGCAATGTTCGCCGCCAACATATCAACTGTTCATCTTGTAAGCCTTGCAGAATCGGCATATAAATATGGTTTAATTTACGGCAATTTTGAATGGATGGCGGGGTTTACGCTTATTCTCCTTTCCCTTTTCTTTGCCCCTCTCTATCTGCGGTCGCGTGTGCCTACTCTGCCCGATTATCTTGAAAGAAGATACAACCGTAAAAGCCGCGACTGGCTTGCAGTCATTTCGATAGTTTCGGCAATAGTAATACACATAGGTGTTGCATTATATACGGCGGCGTGGGTTCTGCGCGGCATTATGGGGCTTCCCCCCGACGCAACAATTATGGGCATAGACGCACTCATGTTTTTCATTATAGTGCTAGGCGTATTAACCGGTATTTATACAATGTTCGGCGGGCTTCTGGCGGTAGTTATGACAGAAAGTGTGCAGACGGTATTATTAATTATAGGCGCGGTGTTTATTACGGCAATCGGTTTTATTAAGATTGGCGGATGGGAAGCTCTGGTGCATACCCTTTCCGTTCATCCGCATCCGATGGCTTCGATACCCGAAGCGAAAATAACCTGGGGCACCGGCAATTTCCTTAATATGATGCGTTTCGACGGAGATCCCTCGGGGCTCCCTTGGTATTCAATACTGCTCGGGTATCCGGTGCTCGGCATCTGGTACTGGGCCGCCGACCAGACAATTGTTCAGAGGGTTCTTGCCGCAAAGGATGAAAAGAACGCACGTCTCGGGCCATTGTTCTGCGCGTTCATTAAAATTCTTCCGGTGTTTTTGTTTGTACTGCCCGGCGTAATTGCGGTGGCTCTTGTGCAGAATAATTATTTCAACGGCGAAGCCCCCAAAGCCGCCGCCGATACCTATACGTTTATGATTACCCACATGCTTCCGGTGGGGCTTAAAGGATTGATTGCCGCAGCTATGCTTGCCGCGGCAATGCAGACCTGCTCGGCCGCTTTAAATTCAACGGCAACTCTTTTCGCGTTCGATATAGTAAAGAGATGGAAACCGCAGACTTCCGATCATCAGCTGGTTAAAATAGGTAAAATAACAACGGTTGCGGCTACAATACTGGCAATAATACTTTCTCCTATATTCGGGCATTACAGCACAATAATAGAAGGGCTTAATAAATTAATTTCCTATATAGCGCCTCCTATTACAACAGTATTCCTCTTCGGAGTATTCTGGAAAAAGGCCACCGGCAAAGCGGCTTATATTACCCTTGTAACAGGCGCGGTGCTGGGGCTTATTATGTTTCTGCTGGACTGGTACGGCTTTTACAGCGGCAATTTTATGATGACCGCTTTCTATCTTCTTTTAATCTGTTCGGCTATAATGTATGCTACTTCAAAGTTATACCCCGAACCTTTGAAAGAGGAAGCCAGACTGCTTGTATGGGAAAGCTGGAAAGAACCTTTAAAGAGCAAGACAGGAAGAGGACTTGCCGATTACAGGGTGCTTTCGGGCGTTGTTCTTGTTACTTTTATAGTACTTTATATTATATTCAGATAAAATATTTAACCGGGATATGTTTTGAAAACAAACATATCCCGGGGTTATTTAGAATAAAAATCACACCTTTGATAATGCAATCCTCTTATAACCAATTAAAAAGCCGGAAGCCGTGAGATTAAATTTTATTTAACATCTTGACACGGGGCCGATTAAAACATAAATTTGCCCTAATTAAAAATGAAAAGGTATATGAGCATTAACGCAGTAAACGGAAAAGGAAGAGACAGCATAAACATGATGGCTATGATGATGTTTATGATGCCGTTTAATGCGGAGGGCCCGGTAATATAAATTTAAGCGAAATAAGTTTAATTAAAGCCCTCCCCGCACGGAGGGCTTTTTTTTTGAATAGAAAGGACAGGAAGTATAAAATGGAATTGAACAAAACATATAATTCAACAATGGTTAACGGATTACCGGCGCAGGCTATGATGATGGGTATGATGATGCGTTTTATTAAGCGCGGAGGGACTGCTTAACCTTTATTGCACAATAAGATTAAATAAGAAAAGCCCTCTGCCGCAACGCGAGGGCTTTTTTGTTATATAAAATATTATTTACAAAATATAAAAGGAGAAACAAAATGAAAGAAGGGCAGAACTACCGGTTTGAAACATTACAGCTTCATGCGGGGCATAACCCCGATTCCACAACTAGAGCACGCGCAGTGCCAATTTACCAGACTTCTTCGTACGTCTTTGATGATGCCGATCACGCGGTAAGGCTGTTCGATTTGAAGGAAGCGGGGAATATTTATACCCGCATTCAAAACCCCACAACGGCAGTATTGGAAGAGAGGATTGCGGCCCTTGAAGGGGGAAGCGGCGCACTTGCTGTTTCATCGGGGCAGGCCGCGCAGTTTATTGCAATAAGCACAATTGCCTCAAAGGGGGATAATATAATTTCCACAAGCTTTCTGTACGGGGGAACATTCAACCAGTTTAAGATTACATTCGAACGGCTTGGCATTGAAGTTAAATTTGCCGAAAGCAATGAAGCAAAGGATTTTGAACCTCTTATTGACGGCAGGACAAAGGCGATTTACATCGAAACGATTGGCAATCCTAAGTTAAACATACCCGACCTTGAAGAGTTTTCCCTGGTTGCGAATAAACATAATATTCCCCTTATAGTGGATAACACATTCGGAGCGGGG
>DAHYUM010000208.1 GCA_027398005.1 bacterium | reverse complement strand
GTATCATTTATCTCATCATCCTCAAATTCACGGTTTAGAGCCCAGCGAAGGTCATTTACCTTTGTGTTTTCTTTTTCCTTTTGTAATTCCCATATTTTAGAAAGTAATTGCGTGAATAATTTCATCTGCTGTTCTGCAAGGAACTTAGCCTGCGGCGTCTGCGCCTGGTGCGCGTTCTGCGCCCTATCGGCTGACGGCCTGCTTCCGCTTCTGAAATCGGTCAGCTGAATCAATTCGGCAGATTCGAGATTGAAATAAAATAATTTATTATCCTTTATAAAGGTGATTTTCTTTTCGTCGTGGGTAAATGTTACATTCGATTTATTTTCGGTTGTGCTTATAAGGGTTCTTTCCTTTCCGCTTTTAACATCGCGCAGGAATATATTGCCCCCCTTTTCAACAATCTGTTCCGATTTATTCTTGTTAAACACGCCGTATCCCGTGTCCAGTTTTTTTCTTTCATCGGGGGCAACTTTAACAGGGGTTCCTCCGGTTTTTGAAACTTTATATAACGAGTCTCCCTTTGCGTTATCGGGGTTCCACATAAAATAAATTGTTTTGCCGTCGTCGGACCAGAATGGATTTGACGGGGAATGCCCAATCCATTTTTCGTCGCGCATAATATTTTCCACGTTCATTTTGAACTTGGGCTGATTCTTTTCCTGTGCATTAATAGTAAAGAAGGAAAGGAATAAAGCTGAAAGCAAAAAGAGGTAAACCTGTTTCATAATTCATCCTTTTTGGTAATAGTATTTAATTTTATAAAAATTAAGAAATGGATTAATAAAAAAGAAATGAGGGAGCTTATTTCTCCCTCTTTTATGCTTTAAGTTTAATTCATTCAAAAGAAGCGGGGCGGTTATTTTGAAGAAAAATTCTTAAGATAATTCTTAGAAAAATCGGATAGAATAAGCCGTCCGCTTATTTCGGCTCTCTTCTCAAGCAGTTTATCCCAGTTATCAGTTCCTTCCCAGAACATCTTTTTCATTTCGGCCATCGCATCGGGACTGTATTTAGCCAGATGTTCTGCGAGTTTATGTATTTCCTCATCAAGTTCGGTAATACTGGCGTACACTTTTGTAAAGAGCCCGGTTGTTTTAGCCCAGAATGCATCGTGCCAGTCGGAATCGATAGCAAGCGATTCAAACGCGCTTTTGCCTATTTTTCTTTCGACCGCGGGGCCTACTACAAACGGGCCTATGCCAATGCTCAGCTCGCTTAGTTTAACATGCGCCGTGTTGGTGGCTAGGACATAATCGGAAGCGGCAATAATGCCTACTCCGCCCCCTACCGCCTTCCCCTGCACACGGGTAACAATAAATTTTTGGCAGCTCCGCATTGTGTTAATTAAGTTGGCAAACCCCATAAAAAACTCTTTGCTCTGTTTTGCGTCTTTAAGTTTCAGCAGTTCATCGAACGAAGCCCCGGCGCAGAATGTTGTAGCTCCGTCGCTGCGCAAAACCACAACGTGAGCGTTCCTGTTTCCGGAAGCTTTTTCAATTTCATCGGCAAGAAGTTTAAGAAGTTTTGAAGGGAGCGAGTTCCCTTTCGGATGCCCGAATGTTATCACGGCAACTTTATCCCTTACATAAGACGAAACTGTTCCGTGCTGCTCCATTAGATGCTCCTTTCGGTTAAAATAGTATCAGTAAGCATTGATGTCTGTTAATATATACTTTAAAGTAATGAGATTGTCAATGATAAAATCGGGTGATTCGAGTTCGAGAATCTCCTTTTTCCTATATCCGAATGTGACTGCGGCTGTTTTTGAACCGGCATTCTTTCCGCACTGTACATCAAGTTCCGAATCCCCTATCATAATGGTTTCTTCCGGTTTTATTCCCAATTCGCTGCAAATCAACAGTAAAGGATCGGGGGAGGGTTTATGCGCAAGCCCCGGGCGGCGCCCCATTATATAATCGAAATAACCGGTAATATTGAAATACTTTAAAATCTTTTCCGTTTGGTCCTGCCCTTTTGTGGTGAGCATTCCTATTTTGACTCCCATTTTTTTCAGCTCCTCGAACGTTTCAATTACATCGGGGAACAGGTGCGAGCTTTCCATGAAATCGAAATAATGTTTTTTGTATTCATCAATAAAGGCTTCCATATCATCAAGATGGATATCGAATTCGGGGAGAAGGTCGCCGAAATGCCACCCGATTAAATCGTTGAATTTATCTACCGGCATTTCCTTATATGCGTTGAATAATTTTAATGTATGCACAGTTGTATCGTAAATTGTCTGGTGCGAACTTACCAGAGTTCCGTCCATATCGAAAACCGCGAGTTTAACAGCCATTATAAATCCATATTATTTTTACCGGAAAGATAAACAGATGAGATGGAAAAATGAAAAAGGAATTAACTCAATTTAAAATAGGGCATTTAAATATTTAAGTTATGCAGGGGATAAAAAAAGCCGCCTTTGGAAGGCGGCTTAAATAGCTAAATCAATTATTTTATTCCCAGTTTTTCTCTTAAATCGGCCGGGACTGCATTTTTATGCACCAGTATAGCAATCATTTTATATCTTGTATATGGGTCGGACATATACCAGTAACCGCCGTATTTGCCAACCGGTCCCCATGAATTTTTTGTAAGCCAGAATTTTGTGCCAGCCTGGTCTGTAAATAAACCGGTAATATGCATTAAATGGTCGTCGGTGGTTTCAAAATCGTTAAAGGCTTCAAGTCGCAATGCGTCTGTAATAGTTTTTTCCTTTTCAGGTTTCGAAGGATCGAGGTCTTTAGCGTTCTCCGGAACAACTGCAACATTATCCCTTCCGAAGCCTCTTTCGCTAACATCGCCGTCCCAGTCAACCGAATAGCCGTTCTTGAGTGCGTTTTCCATAATCTTCATAATATCGTCTATAGGAAGATTATAATAACATTCATGTGCCCAGTTATCGGGTACTTCAAGTTCGAATTTTGAATAGAAAGGATGGTGGGCAAAGCTAGTAAATTCAACATAGTCATCGGGGTTGATGCCTAATTCCTGGGCAAAGCTCTTAGCGGTATATTCTTTTCCGTCGTATGAAAATTTTTCGGGTACTTTACCAAGGAAGGCATCCAGAGTTCCTTCAACGGCGCCTCTCCAGCGCTGCGATAATTTTTTGCCCGGATTCTTTGCAAAAGCATTAACCAGCCCGTCCAATCCAGCTTCAAGTTCTGCGTGGTTATGCGCGGTTACTCCTTCGGTAAGCCCTGAATATGCTTCTTCGGGCATAATACCGTGAGCGCGGATAACATCGAATACATCGTGCGCCTGTCCGCCGGGCCCGAAATTATTTTTACCCTGGAAACGGATGAAGCGTTCTGCCTTTGACATATATGCGTTGCGGGCGAAATACATTTCGGAAAGGTTGAATTCACCCTTGCCCATTCTAAGCAGTTCCGATTCGATAAATGAGGTGGTTGCAAAAGACCAGCAGGTTCCGGTCTGAGCCTGATTTTTAACTGGAGTAGCCTTTACCTCGTACACTTTTGTGAATACGTGGCGGTCCGTAGGCTTATCCTGCGAAAAAACGAACGCGGGCATTAAAATCATTAATGCTATAACAAGTATTTTTCTCATTGTGCTCTTCCTTTTATTTTATACTGTACAAATCTTTAGGGTAAAATTATTGTTATTGTTCTTTATTTCAAAAAAATATTACCGTCTGTACAAATTCTTTACAAGCGGTATTGGTTTAATGTCTTATTATTTAACCGTTAACAGGCTTTCTGCAATTTTGGGGCTATTTAAATGGTACTCTTTTTTGCATTGAAATTGGCCCCCCTGAGGGGGATATTTGGACAGAATTAAAAGAAAGAATATGCAATGCAAAAATTTTTTAAAATAGCCGTTCAAATGTTAATGCTTCTGCTTATGCTGTTTTTAGGAGTTTCATTAAGCTACCTTCTTACCTCATGAATGCGCCCAGTATCATGCTTAGAGTTTAAATTAACCCGTCCTGCAATTACGCCCCGCCAATATTTTAATTGCTTTTTATAATCATTAAAAATAATTTTCATATTGAATACCTCAGCGTAAACAAAATTGGAAACCGATATGAAAAAGAGACTTGCATCATTCTTAATATTTGCGTTACTATTTTCAATAACCCTTTCTGCCCAGCAGAAGCCAAAATTCGGGCTTATACTGCACGGAGGAGCCGGCTCTATTAAGAAAGGCTCGCTTACACCAAAGCAGGAGGAGGATTACACCAAAATGCTTAACGAATGCCTTCAGATTGGATATAAAATTCTTGAAGAAGGAAAACCTGCTCTCGATGCCGTTGAAGCGGTAATAAACCACATGGAAGATT
>DAHYUM010000207.1 GCA_027398005.1 bacterium | reverse complement strand
CAACCTTGATTATGAGATATCCGGATTTGCCGATAAATCCACCGGCACCGTGGATAATAAATTGTACCTTGGCAAAACAGAGGACCTTGAAAAAATAATTAAAGAGCATGCAATTGATGAAGTTGTTCTGGCTCTCGAAATAAACGAAATTACTTCATACCCACAGATTATAAGTGTATGCAACAACGCCGCAGTAAGGGTTCATATACTCCCCGATTATCTTCAGTATATGACCAAGAACATCAGCATTTCGGCATTCGACGATTTCCCTATTATCACACTCCGTTCAATTCAGCTTGACCAGTTCCACTGGAAGTTCATCAAACGGGCATTCGATATTATCTTTTCTTCCCTTGTGCTTATCTTAATAGGGAGCTGGCTTTTTCTCTTAATAGCCCTCATTCAGAAACTGACTTCGAAGGGACCGGTATTCTACATTCAGGACCGTGTGGGAAGGAAGAACGAAATTTTTAAATGCTATAAATTCCGTACAATGACGGTAGACCCGAACCGTGAGCTGGAATTTAATCCGACCCTTAAAAACACCTCGAACATTACCCCGCTTGGCAATTTCCTGCGCAAAACCAATCTTGATGAAATGCCCCAGTTTATAAATGTGTTTATAGGCAACATGTCGGTAGTAGGTCCGCGCCCCCATGCAATACAATTCGACAAAAAATATTCCGAATTTGTGGAGGAAATAAGGCTTAGGCATATAGTAAAGCCAGGCATTACGGGGTGGGCTCAGGTGCATGGTTTAAGGGGAGATTCGCTGGACGAGGAAGAGAATAAGATTAGAACGCGTGATAGGATAAATCATGATATCTGGTATATTGAGAACTGGAGTATCGGGCTCGATATTCAGATAATTTTCCTTACTTTCTTCCAGATAATAAAGGGAAATGCAAAGGGTCTTTAATTGCCCGCCGGAACAGATTTATTATCCCCTGCGCTTAAAGCGGCTGTCATTGCAAATATAACCGAGAGAATCGGGTTACCTACAAAACCTGAAAAGAATGCTGAAAGCAACATTGCCGCAACAGCAGTAAAGGCAGCATAATTAAGTGTATTATTTAACCCCTGCTTAAATTCCTTCCAGTTAACCAGCAGATTTATTTTAAGCAGATAGAGGATAAAGAGCAGAAAGGCTATTAAGCCGGCGGCTCCGCTTTCTATATAAACGGTTATATAATCATTATGCCAGCTTCCTACTTCCTTATCGCCAAGCTGGTCCCTATGGGTAAAAACGCTGTTGAAAGTCCTTGGCCCGAAACCGATAACCGGATGCTCCCCTGCAAGGCGGTATGCCGTTCCCCATAGAACATTCCTATCAGATAAAGTAGCCGGATTGCTAACGCGGGAATTAAGTTCCCTGTTGTTTAATGAAAACGCCGCGGCAGAAAATGCCGCTGTAAGCAGTAAGATGAAGAAGAGCGAAGAGAACTTTATTTTCTTTAATATAAACGCTCCTGCCATTAGCATTACTGCAATCCCTATATCAGTGCGGCTTAGCGCGAGTACGAGTCCAGTTAAAATTACTGCGCCTGTTAAGATATTCTGCCCCTTAAAATACTCCCTGCCGCGGGATGCATAATGGATAAAGAAGGCAAAAGCAACCAGCAGATAGGTAGAAAAAGTACCGTAACCGGCCATATATGACTGTGCCCTCGGCTTTATATTAAGCGAAAAGAGCGCAATGCCAATTAAGGAAACCAGTACCGAGGCAATTACGAATATATCCATCAGTTTTTCTTTGCGCTGTAAATCGAATCCGCTTAAATAATAAGAGAAGGGGAAAAAACTAAGATAAAAAAGCGTATCCTTATATAAAGACGGGCGGCTCAATTCGATATACTGCGATGTGAAAATCGATATAACCCTTATAATTACAAACAGGCCGAAAAGGAGCTGCAGTGTGCCTAACCGTTTGAATTTATCTTTTTCGAAAAGCCAAAGCAGAATAATTAACGCGGCAAACAACTGCATAAGAGGGAGCGATAAAAGGTATGTTGCCGAAAGGGCTCCGAAAAGGAGGAAAATTATTTTCTGTTTGTTTTTAGTATAAAATTCCATTTCCGTTACAATCTGAATTGAAGTTCGTAAAGTTTTTTATAAATACCGTTTTCAGCCAGCAGAAGTTCTTCGTGCCTTCCGTCCTGTACAATTTTCCCCTTATCAAGCACTATAATCCTATCGGCATTTTTAATTGTGCTTAGCCTGTGCGCAATAACAAATGTGGTCCTATCGTGCATCAGGCGCTCAATAGCCTCCTGTACAAGCACTTCCGATTCATTATCCAAAGCGGAAGTAGCTTCGTCAAAAATCATAATTGGGGGGTTTTTAAGAAGGGCACGCGCTATTGAGATGCGCTGACGCTGTCCCCCTGATAATTTAGCTCCCCTTTCCCCTATAATGGTATCGTACCCTTTCGGAAGCTCAAGGATGAAATCGTGAGCATTGGCTGCCTTGGCAGCGGCTACAATTTTATCAAGCGGGAAATTAGCCCCTAAACCGTATGCTATATTATCCCTAACCGATTCGTTAAACAGTACTGTTTCCTGTGTTACTATGCCCATAAACTTTCTTAGATTGGCAATCCTGATACTTTTTATATCCACATTATCAATAAGAATCTGTCCCCCTGTGGGGTCGAAAAAGCGGGGTATTAAATCGACAAGAGTGGTCTTTCCGGAACCGCTGCTCCCTACAAAGGCAATAATCTGCCCCTTTTTAACATCAAACGAAACATCGTCAAGCACAAGCTCAATTCCGTCGTCGTAACGGAAGGAGACATTCTTAAATTCGATATCCCCTATAAAATCATTTTTTTCAACGGGGTTATCAATATCCTTAATCTTCGGTTCAGTATCCAAAAGGTCGAAAACCCTTTCGGCGGCGGCAATCGATTCCTGAATCCGGTTATTAACGCCGCTTAATTCCTTAATCGGATTCATCATCTGCGAAATTGCCAGGAAGAAACCGAGGAACGCAGAGGCTTCAAGTTTATGGTCAATTAAAACCAGCGTGCCCCCGTAATAAAGCATAAAGGCGGCCATTATAACCGTAAGCACCTCCGTTGTTGGCGATGCAATATTCCTAATGCGGGTAATGCGCAGATTGGTCTTAAAGAACCCCATTGTCTGTTCGTGGAATTTTTTCTTTTCGTACTCTTCCATGCCGAACGCCTTTACAATTTTAACGCCTGTAATGGTTTCATGCAGTACAGTTGTAATATCCGACATTTTTTCCTGCAGAAGAGTGCTCTGCCTTCTTATTTTTAACCCGAGCCAGCTTATAATTGCCGCGGCAATAGGCACTACAATTATAGAGGCAAGGGTCATCTGCCAGCTTAAGATAATTGCAATTGCAAGGCACCCGGCTATTGTAAGGGGTTCCCGCACCATATTAAGGAAGATGTTGGCAATGCTTGTCTGTACAAGGTAAACGTCATTAAGAACGCGGGAAATAAGGTTACCCGTCTTTTCATTCTTAAAAAAGCTCATCGGGAGTTTATGAATGTGGTCATAAACCTTATTCCTAAGGTCGCGTATAACCCCCTGCTCGGCATAGGCAAGAAAATAAGCCTGCAGGTAGCCGAAAGCGTTTTTAAGAAGGAATGAAACGAGAAGGATGGTGCAGATTTTAAGCAAAACTATATGGGTATCCCCCGAAAGGATATAATCGTTAAAAACCTTAACAAGCGATTCTTTTGCCGAGCCGAGAAAGCTGCCCCCCTGATTAGCTGAAGCGGCTGTTTCTACTGCCTTATTTTTATCCGGCTGAAAGAGGGCATTCATTAAAGGTACCATCAGGTAAATTGTAATGCCGTTAAAAAGGGCAAAAAGGATGGAGAAAGTCATCGAAAGGGCTATATGAAACCGGAAAGGTTTTAAATATTTTAGTACTCTTTTAAATAATTTCATTTCGACAGAGGTAAATTTTTAATTGCGCAACCGCCATCAACCGATAATGCATAGTATGGCTTGTCATTTTTATAATCGTAAAAGAGGATTTTCGAATCGGAGCCGGAGCCTGTTTCAATAATCAACAGCCTTCCCTGAACCGAAATAGAGCGGAAATCCTGCGGATCAAATTTACGAATAATTTTCTTTGAATCGGCATCGTAAATAATTAAAAAACGCTCCTTTTTCGATTGTTTTTTCGAAATTTGAGTAATATCGGAATATATGAAAAACAGGTAGGTATCGTCGCTGCTCCAGGCAATCGATTTTAATTCCCCGCCGGTTTTTACCAGCGGGAACTCATCGGTTGTATAAGTTTTTTTAATATATATCCCGCTTTTACCATCACTCTCCTTTTTCACAAAAACGGCGTATTTATTCATCTCCGATGTGTAATCTTCATTCAGTTTAGGAGGATTTGGAAATCCCTCTTTAAGGAGGTTGTAAGTT
>DAHYUM010000206.1 GCA_027398005.1 bacterium | reverse complement strand
TTCTTCTTTATATTTTTTCTCTATTTCGCTTACCTTATTCCGTTTATAATCGCTAACGACAACCATAAGCCCTGCCGTAGTAATTACAGCCCCTATAACCTGGTAAGTGGTAACATGCTGTCCGAAAAGGAACATTACAAAAGGAATGATAGCAAGGTAAACATTGGTATAAGGCACCCAGAAATGGGCCGCAAATTTTGCCAGTTTAAAGAATCCGAAACTGTATATGTACCCCGATAAGCCGGCAAGTACAACAAAGAATATTGGCCACCAGTTTTTAGGAATTATGGACCCGTCGAACAGGGCGAAGAAACGATGGTACCCTACCGAAGAGAAAATACCCTTAATCTCTTTGGCGGTCTCGGGGGTAATATTGCTCTTTAATACGAAATCATTTCCTACTTTAGTATAATTATCATACAGGAACGACTGTTTAGCGGGGGTAATTTTTTCTATAACCTGTTTTTCGAACTTAAGGGCCTCAACTTTTTCGGGCAGGTTTACATTAAGAAGACTGCCTAATAGCGGGAACAGGAAGAGAGCCGAGGTAATAAAAATCATTTTCCAGATTTCGCGCCATACTACAAGCGCGTTGGGTGTAACGCCCGGCTTGGCGGTTTGAACTGTTTTGTTGTTAAGCACCTGCTGAGACATTAAGCAGAAGTTGATTATAATAATCCATATTATAGCGGTAGAATCGAAAACCGCTTTAGGATCGGTTGTGCCGCCGATGATATTTGGCATGTATGGAATAGTCAAACCTAAAACTACAAGTATTACGCCTATCCAGTGTTCCTTGCGTATTGGCGCGTTGAACATAAATTTGCCGAAAAATGGAAGGAATGCAAGATAAATATTTACATATGGAGCGTAAATGTGGGGGGAATAATAACGGGGAAGATAGAAAAATCCGATATTCTCTATAACTCCTGTAAAAGCGCATATAATAATAGTAGCAAGGGAAAGCAGACCGGGCCAGAGGTACCTCATTTTCTTTCCTCTAAGGACTTCAATTGTAACTGCAACAACAGCCCAAAGAAGTTTGGAAAGTTCGCGCCACCAGGTCATTACACCGGGCGAAACCCCTATTTCCTTATCCCCTACAAAGCGGGGCTGGTTTCCCATCCAGTTTAATATGTACTGTCCGCCTAAAGCGCCGTTTATAATTAATAGCCAGGTAATTAAAATAGCCCATTCCATAAAATGCTCATTTTTAATTAATAGTATTTACAACTAAGAGAATCATTGATTATTTATGCGAATAAAAGATTGATCGAGGGGAGGATTTTAAAATTGCTGAACCCGGCGCTGAGTGAATTTAATTTTTCGTAGCTCTGGTGCCCGCTTGCAAGAAGAAGGCAGTCGGCTCCAATTTCATTTGCCACTTCAAGGTCGTGTATCATATCTCCTATAAGAAGTACTTTTCCGTTCCCTAATTTTTCCATCAGCTTTTTACCCTGATGCATTTTGCTTGCGGCATAAATATTATCCAGCCCGAAAACAAAATTGAAATAACTCCTCAACCCGTAATGGTCCACCATTTCATCCAGAGTATGCTGAGAATATGCCGAAAGAATTGACTGCCCTATATTGAGCGAATTAATTTTTGCCAGTATTTCCTTTATTCCGTCGTATAATCCGCTTTCAAATTTTCTTCTTTCATATTCATCCATCCATTCCCGGCCTACAATTTCAAAAGAATATTTCGAAAAATCGAAACCGAGCCTGGCGTAATATTCCTTTACGGGCATGGTAAAATAATTAAGGTATTCCATACGGGTAATCAGGTTAAGACCGTATTTGGCAAGCAGGTCGTTTATAAGGGAAACGGAAAGGTCAACATCGTTGAATATCGTTCCGTTCCAGTCCCATATTATATGTTCATAATTTTCTATCATAGTTTTAACTATATATACCACATTCCAATTTAAACGGATTGAAAAATATATAAAAATTACTCCCGTTCAAAACCTATTTATGGCTTGGGTGGATAATTTTAATTCTGAGCAGGCCGGGCGCTTCTCCTATTTTTAACCATTGCTGTTTAGTAAACAACATATTACCGGCAATTAACATTGAACTTAATTTTAAAATAAACTATGTTGCGTTAAGGGAATTATTCAAACGCAATAACATAACAGGAAAAACTATTTGCTGAAGAAGCACTCATATCCGCCGCATCTTAGTGCGGTTCTGCAGGCGGTATTCGTTACATTCCTCTGGTCAACATCATGGGTATTCATTAAGATAGGGCTAAAAAGCCATCTGCCTCCCCTCACATTTGCAGGGCTCAGGTACACTATAGCATTCCTTTGCCTGCTCCCTTTTCTGCTGATAAAAAAAGAGGAAAGGCAAAGCGTTAAACAGTTAAACAGAAGGGAATGGCTTAAGCTTTCGCTGTTGGGAGTAGTTTTTTATTCTCTTACCCAGGGCACGCAGTTCCTAAGCCTGGCGTTTCTGCCGGCGGCGATGGTAAGCATGTTCCTTAATTTAACCTCCGTTTTCGTCGCATTATCGGGAATATTCCTTTTGAAGGAATATCCGGCTCCAATTCAATGGGCAGGCATTGCCGCCGCCGCGGGGGGCATTGCAGTCTATTTCCTTCCTGCGGGTATTGCCGGTATAAGCACGACGGGAATATTAATTACATTTCTCTGCGTTGCCTCAAATACCGCTTCTGCCGTAATGGGCAGGCATATAAACCACAAGAGCAGGCTTTCTCCATTGGTAATTACATTTGTCAGCATGGGCATCGGCTCCCTTCTTCTCCTTGCCGCCGGAATAATTTTTCAGGGTACGGGGGAAATATCAATTACCGATTGGCTTATAATAATATGGCTTGCGGTTGCAAATACGGCATTTGCATTTACGCTATGGAACAAATCGCTTAAAATACTTACCGCTGTAGAGTCGAGTATATTAAACAGTTTAATGCTTCCACAGATTGCACTGCTTGCGCTGGTTTTTCTGGGGGAAACGTTAAGCATAAAGCAGATTGCGGGTTTAGTTCTTGTAAGTGTTGGGGTTTTAATGGTTCAGCTTAAAAAGAATTTTCTTAAACCTGCCCGTACCGGTAAACAGTAAGTTTACTTTACAGCTTTTTTGCGGGTAATATATCTGCCCCCCTTGATTTAATTAAGAAATATTACAAACTTAAAACACCTGAATAAGCAATGAAATATTTTTCTTAACAGTTACCAACGAATTACTATTAAGGAGATAAAATGAAAAAACTATTATTTATTATAATTTCAGTTTTTATGTTTCCCCTCTTCTTAAATGCCCAGCAGTTAACAGAACAGCAGAAAAATTGGATTGCCAAGGCTGAAAAGCACGAAAAGAACGGCTGGATTTATCTGCATATTGAAGGCTCACCCGAAGAGAGGGGTTTTCAATACGGCTATCTGCTTGCAAATGAAATTAAGGAATCAATATTCCAGCTGAGTACTAAATGGAAATTCCAGACTGCAATTGAGTGGGAATGGCTTGTTAAAAGAGCCCATGAAATATTGACAGTTAAAACCGATAAGGAAAATCTTGCCGAAATTGACGGTATGGCCGAAGGTATGAATGCCAAAGGAATTAAAACTACACGGGACGAACTGGTTTGCCTTAACGGATATATGGAACTTATATGGTACTGGTGGCCCTCGGTTAAAGATAAATACAAAGTGGATTCACCAATGCCCAAAAAGGAATCGTGCAGTTCATTTATTGCAACGGGCAAAATGACTAAAGACGGCAAGATTGTATTAGGGCATAATTCAATGGTCGGCTACGACGATCCCTTCTTTAATCTTATTCTTGATATTAAACCCGATAATGGACACAGGATTCTTATGCAGTCGGCACCCGGATTTATACACAGCGGCACCGACTTTTTTGTAACCGACGCCGGTCTGGTAGGTTCGGAAACGACCATCTCTGGCTTCTATCCTTTTAATCCCAAAGGGGCACCGGAATTTGCGCGCATGCGACATGCAACCCAGTATGCGGGCAATATTGACGAATGGTGCGACATGATGAAGAAGGATAATAACGGCGGTTACGCTAATGCATGGCTGCTGGGGGATATAAATACAAATGAAATAGCACGCCTTGAACTTGGATTGAAATATACCGGTTTCGAAAAGAAAAAAGATGGTTTCTTTACAGGCTCGAACATTGCAGAGGATATGAAAATCCTGCGGTTCGAAACAAGAAGCGAGGATATGAACATAAAGAACTCGAATATAGCGCGCCGCGTAAGATGGAACCAGCTGATGAAAGAAAACGCGGGCAATATAGATTTGGAAATGGCAAAGGCATTCGAGGCAGACCATTACGATACTTACCTTAACAAGGATGAACCGAGCTCAAGATCTTTATGCGCGCACATAGACCTTGACCCGTGCTACTATTCGCAGGGCACCCCTTATG
>DAHYUM010000205.1 GCA_027398005.1 bacterium | reverse complement strand
CGGCAATGTGGTAGGAGCCATCTGGCCCCCTGTCATGCCGTATATGCCGTTATTTATAAATACGATAAGGATGTTTTCGCCGCGGTTGCAGGTATGCATTGTTTCGCCTGTACCAATGGCCGCCAAATCGCCGTCCCCCTGATATGAGAAGACATATTTTTCCGGGAGAACTCTCTTAATACCTGTAGCAACGGCCGATGCCCTGCCGTGAGCGGCTTCGGTCATATCGATATTAAAATAATTATATGCGAATACGGAACATCCAACCGGAGCAACGCCTATTGTCTCTTCCTGAATTCCAAGTTCCTGAATAGCCTCGGCAATAATCCTGTGCGCAACGCCGTGGCCGCAGCCCGGGCAGTAATGCATTATATTATCGGTAAGGGTTTCAGGCTTTTCGAAAATCAGGTTCTCTCTTGTGCAGATGCTTTCTTCGGCTATCACCTCTTCGTAATGTTTTTCTTCATTCATCATTTTATTCTCGCTCATGCTTTGCCTCCGACAAATTTTTCTTCAAGTTTATGAAGTACTTCTTCGGGTGACGGAATAACGCCCCCCATTCTGCCGTGGAATTCAACCGGTATTTTACCGTTAACGGCAAGGCGTACGTCTTCAACCATCTGGCCGGCATTCATTTCAACATCAAGAATTCCTTTTACTTTTCCTGCAAGCTTTGCAAGCTGGCCGGTAGGGAACGGGAATACCGTCTTAGGCCTGAATACACCAACCTTAATGCCTTTTTCTCTTGCGAGCTGTGCGGCTTTCTGGCAGATGCGCGCTACGAGACCGTATGCGGTTAAAATATATTCGGCGTCGTCGCACATATATTCTTCGAACATTGTTTCTTCTTCTTCAATTTTCTTGTATTTAGCCTGCAGATGGCGGTTAATTTCTTCCATTGCGTCTGCCTGCATATGAAGAGAAGTAATAAAATTCCTTTCACGCGATTTTGGTTTTCCTGTTGTAGCCCATGGAAGGGGTTCGAAAGTCCTTTCTTCCTGAGGGAAGAGTTCAACTTTTTCCATCATCTGCCCCAGGGCTCCGTCGGTTAAAATCATAACCGGATTTCTCCATTTGAAAGCGAGATTGAACGCGAGTTTTACAAAGTCGACCATTTCCTGAACAGTGGAAGGAGCAAGAACTATAAGCTTATAATCGCCGTGCCCTCCCCCTTTAACCGCCTGGAAATAATCTCCCTGCGAAGGCTGGATAGTACCGAGGCCTGGGCCTCCGCGTACCACGTTCGCAAGAACGCATGGCAGTTCGGCGCATGCAATGTAGGAGATTCCCTCCTGCATTAAGCTTATGCCGGGGCTCGAAGAGGTGGTCATAACTTTTTTACCGGTGCCGGCGGCTCCGTAAATCATATTGATAGCAGCAACTTCCGATTCGGCCTGAAGGACAAGCATACCGGTTCTGCTGTGTGCTTCCATACTAAGATATTCAAGCACTTCCGACTGCGGAGTGATAGGATATCCGAAATAAGCATCGCAGCCGCATCTAATAGCAGCTTCGGCTAATGCCTCATTCCCTTTCATTAATTTTAATTCTTTCATGATTTCACCGTTACGTTAATATCATCTTTAACATTTGTGATTGTAGCTACGTGTTCCTTTTTCTTCTCGGTCACCCTGTAAACTTTAAGAACGGCGTCGGGACAAACCAAAGCGCAGTTTGTACAACCGGTACAGTTATCTTTAACCTTTACAATGTAATGGTAACCCTTAGAATTTATTTCCCTGGAAAGCTCTAAAGTTTCCTGCGGGCAGGCAACGGCACATAGCTCACATCCTTTACACTTCTCGATATCAATTAAAATATCGCCTTTTACTTTTGCCATAGTTACCCCAATTATCTGGTTTTAATTATGCAATTGTAATTGCCTAAGTAGGTCAATTAATTATTTAAAACAAAATAAACAACTCTGCTTCCCTGCCTGAACAATTCTGTTTTCAGGAGAAATTAAGCACAGAACTATCTTATTTGTCTCTAAAATTAATATATTTAGTTCAAAAGAAGAAATTAATATTTTGAACTTGAAAGATTAATTTTCACAGATGCGCGGTGCTTATATCGCGCGCGTGTTTATCGGCGTGATAACTGCTTCTAACCAGCGGGGCCGATTCGACGGCTTTAAATCCGAGCTTTAATCCGAATTCCTTAAATGCCTTGAATTCCTCTAAAGTTACATAGCGGTGCACCGGCAGATGGTTCTTTGTAGGCTGAAGATACTGCCCTATTGTCATTATCTGGCATCCGTTATCGTAAAGGTCTTTCATCAGGTCAAAAACCTCTTCGTTGGTTTCTCCAATGCCTACCATAATACCGCTTTTGGTTCTTAAATTCCTTTCCCTGAACCATTTAATAAGCTCGAGGCTTCTTTCATATTTTGCCTGCGGGCGAACGGCATGGTAAACCCTTTTAACGGTTTCCATATTGTGGTTAAGTATATCGGGGGGATTCTGCATAATAATCTCGAAAGCCTTCTCATCCCCCTTGAAATCGGGTATTAAAATTTCAATTGTACAACCGGGCACTTTTTCCCTTATTCTTTTTACTGTTTCGCTGAATATTGAAGCGCCCCCGTCTTTAAGCTCGTCCCTGTCAACGGAAGTAATTACAACGTGCCTCAGGTTAAGCGATTCAACCGATTCGGCAACTCTTCTCGGCTCGTCTAAGTCAAGCTCGTTCGGAATTCCTGTTTTTACGTTGCAGAATCCGCAGCTTCGCGTGCAGGTATCCCCTAAAATCATAAAAGTGGCAGTTCTCGAGTTCCAGCATTCTGCAAGGTTAGGGCATTTAGCCTCTTCGCAAACTGTATTAAGCTTTGAACGGCGCATAAGCTCGTGAACATCCTTGTAATTCTGCCCAGTAGGCAGTTTTACCTTAAGCCATTCGGGGCGTTTTCCAATTTCCCCTCTTTCCTTTTCAATCTCTTCCTTAAAATTCTGCTGATGCTTATTAATGACCAAAATCAATCTCCAAAAAATTTACAGAGTAAAAATAGCACATTTAAAGTTATTAAAGGGACTTAATCCTCCAATCCCTTATACATGCCGTCTATTAATTCTTTATAACGTTCTTCAATCACTTTTCGTTTCAATTTGAGCGAAGGAGTCATTTCTCCCCCCTCAATAGTGAAAGGTTTATCCAAAATAGCGAATTTTCTCACTTTTTCGTAGCTGGCAAGTTTCCGCTGGAACTGCTGAAGATCTTTTTCGAGCAGTTCGTAAATCTGCTTCATATTAACAAGTTCGTCAACATTTGAATATTGAATCCTGTTGGCATCGGCAAATTCCTTAAGGGCCTCATAATCGGGTACTATTAAGGCGCTCAGGTACATCCGCCTGTCCCCGATTAAAATAAACTGGTCAATATATTTGCTCCCCAGGAAAAGGTTCTCAATTGGTGTAGGGGCTACATACTTACCCCCTGAGGTTTTAAAGAGATGCTTCTTCCTGTCGGTAATAATTAAAAATCCCTCGGCATCAAAAACCCCTATGTCTCCGGTATGGAGCCACCCGTCTTTAAGCACTTCTTCTGTTTCTTTCTTGTTCCTGTAATAGCCCTGCATAATATTCGGGCCCGAAGCGAGAATTTCGCCATCCTTTGCAATCTTAACCTCAACGCCTGGCATAATCTTGCCCACTGTACCGAACTTGTAATTATTTACCCGGTTAGCGGCAATTACAGGGGAAGATTCGGTAAGGCCGTATCCTTCAACAATAAGAAGACCAACGGCTTCAAAGAATAAACCATGCTCCCTTGAAAGAGGGGCCCCCCCAGAAATAAAGAAACGAAGCTTACCCCCTGTTTTTTCGCGCAGTTTTTTAAATACAAGTTTATCGGCAAGTTTATGCTTTAAGGTAAGCGTTACCGGAGGTACATCGCCGTTCCGCTTAATTGAGGAATATTCTTTTCCTACTTCAATTCCCCAGTTGAAAATTTTCTGTTTAGTCTCCGATTGCGATTCGACAGTGCGGAGAATTCTTGAATAAATTCTTTCGAACAATCGGGGAACGGCGGTCATTATTGTAGGTTTAATTTCAATCATATTCTGCGCAACGCGTTCAATGCTTTCGGCATAGGCAATTGTACCTCCGCATGAAAAAGCGGTATAGTAGCCTGCCATTCTTTCGAATATGTGGCATAATGGAAGGAAGGAAAGAAAAATATCGGGGGGAAGTTTTTTAGAGGAAGTCATCAGTAATCAGTTGTCAATTTTGTTTTTCTATATCAACGAATATCCGCCGTCCACGACAATTGTCTGCCCGGTGATGTATTCGTTTTTGACAAGGAACTCCAGCGCGGAGGTGATTTCATCCAACGTGGCGGCGCGCTTGAGAGGCAGGCGTTCCACAAGTTTACCCCATCCCTCGTCAGTGACAACATCTGATGGCAGGACGAGTCCCGGCGCAATGGCGTTGACGCGGATGGATGGCGCAAACGCGCGAGCAAGAACTTGCGTAAGCGATTCGAGTCCCGCTTTGCTGACTGTGTAGGACGGGTAGCGAGTCCACG
>DAHYUM010000204.1 GCA_027398005.1 bacterium | reverse complement strand
CTATTTATTAGATATTTAGTTTCCACTGTTATAAAAGAGGTTTTTTCCATTTAAGCGAAACCTCAGCAATGTCTTCCCGTCTAAAGTAGCGTTACAAAGAGTAAATTGTTAAATATTTTTGTTCCTTCTGGGCAATTTATACACACCTAGAGGCTTTCATTTTACTCAAATCATTTTGCAATTCCGTTTGACTTTAATTTACGTGCAAAAGGAATTGTAAATCAACTTTAAATTCAAATAATAATAAAAGGAAAGAGAATATGCGTAAACTGAAATTACTATCCCTATTTTTGTTTCTTTCGGTAACTCTGGTAAGCGCGCAGAACAATTCACTCCTTATAAGGTATCCGGCAATAAGCCCCGATGGAAAACAAATTGCGTTTTCGTATCAGGGGGATATTTGGACGGTCCCTTCTAATGGTGGGAATGCGGTGCGCCTTACAATTCACGAAGCTTACGAGGCTTTTCCCAAATGGAGCCCCGACGGAAAGCAGATTGCTTTTTCGGGAGCGCGCTACGGCAATAACGATATTTTCGTAATTCCCGCGGCGGGGGGCGCTCCGGAAAGGCTGACTTATAATTCTGCATCGGACCTTGTTTCCAATTGGGATAAGGATGGGAAAATTTATTTTACCACCGCAAGGGAATATAACCAGATTGAAAGGGATCCGGAGATTTACGCAATTTCCGCCAAAGGGGGCACTGAATGGAGAGTACTCGACGCTCTAGGTTTTGAACCGGCTCCTTCGCCCGACGGGCGCTTCATTGCATTCGTAAGAGGCGGTTCCAACCCTATTTTTAGGGAAGCTTACAGATTATCGGCACAGCGCGACGTGTGGATTTACGATACCAAAACAAAAACATATTCAAAAATTACCACGTCCGACGCGAATGATTATCTTCCTTTATGGGGGGATGCGCGCACAATTTATTTTATAAGCGCAAACTCGGGCAAGTATAATATTTACAGGGTTAAACTAGATGATAACGGAAAACCGGGCAAAGAAGAACAGCTTACCAACTTTAAAGATTACGCAGTACGCTACTTCAGCATAACGGGGGACGGCTCTGAAATTGTATTCGAATGCGGAAAGGATATTTATTCGATGGATACAAAGGGGGGAACTCCTCAAAAAATTAATATCCAAATAGGCGCCGATTACAGATTCGATCCGGTTGAATACAAAAACTTTTCAAACGGGGCGGGCGATTTTGCCCTTTCGCCTAACGGAAAGCTTATTGCATTTGCAATAAGGGGAGAAATTTTTGTTAAAGAAGTAAACAAGGATAGAAGCAAGTCGATTAATGTTTCCGATTCTCCTTTCCGCGATATGGGAACTACATGGCTTAGCGATTCGACATTAATTTTTACATCGGACAGGGAAGGGGGCAATTTTGAATTGTACCTTGTTAAATCGGCCGATAAGAATAATTCTAATATTTTCACTTCGCTTAAACATGAAATTATCAGGCTTACCAAAACCGATGAAGACGAGTCGGATCCGGTGGTTTCGCCCGACGGTAAGAAAATTGCCTACACAAGGGGCAGGGGCGATTTTATTGTAGCCGATATTTCGCCCGACGGCAAATTGACTAATGAAAAGGCGCTCCATAAAGGATGGAACGGAGCTACAGGAGTTGTATGGAGCCCCGACAGCAAATGGCTCGCCTATTCGATGACCGACCTTCTTTTCAACGATGAAATTTATATCCAGCCGGCAGATAATTCGAGAGAGCCGGTGAATGTTTCTATGCATCCGAGTCCCGATACAAATCCTTTCTGGAGCGGCGACGGCTCTAAACTCGGATTTATTTCGGAACGCAGCAACAGGAACAGCGACGTCTGGTTTGTATGGCTTAGAAAAGACGACTGGGAAAAATCGCGCCAGGATTGGGACGAAAAGGAACCTGCAGTTGAGAAAAAAGAAGATAAGAAAGGGGAAAAGAAGGATAATACCATAAAGATAGATCTTGACGATATCCATAACAGGATAGTTCAGGTTACTTCATTCCCCGGCAACGAAGCCAATATTGCAATCTCGAAAGACGGAGAAACTTTCTATTACACCGCACAGAGCAGTTACGCGCGCGGAAGAGACCTGTACAGCATTAAATGGGACGGCAAGGATCTTAAGGAGCTTACAAAGGGGGGCCAGAACCCGGGCAACGTATTCATGGATAAAGATGGTAAGTATCTTTTCTATACCAGGATGGGGGGAAGCCTTACACGCCATGACCTTAAAGCCGACAAGCCTGAACCGCTCCCTTATTCGGCAAAACTTACAATTGACCACAATGCAGAAAGAAGCCAGATTTTTGAAGAAGCATGGAGAGCTATAAGGGATGGTTTCTACGATCCTAATTTCCATGGACAGAACTGGGAGAAACTGAAGGAGAAATACAAGGGCTTATGCCTAAGCGCTTCAACCGAAAGCGATTTCAGGGATATGTTTAATTATATGCTGGGCGAGCTTAACGCCAGCCACAGCGGGCTTTACGGATCGGAATTGGGGACTACACAGCACGAAACAACAGGCCTTCTGGGCGCCGAATTAATGCCCGCCAAAGGGGGAATGAAAGTTATGCGCGTTATTCCCGATTCGCCGGCTGATAAGGATGCAAGCAGACTTACAGAAGGGGAAATTATTACTTCGGTAGATGGTGCGCCGGTTAATGATAATGTGAACTTCTATTCCCTTCTTACAAACAAAGCCGATGAAAAAGTTTTACTTACGGTAAAAGATAAAGAAGGAAAGGAAAAGGAAGTTGCAATAAGGCCTATTGCCAACGAAAGACAGTTGTTATACAAAGAATGGGTGAAGAACAGGAAAAAACTTGTAGATGAATATTCCGGTGGCAAACTGGGCTATATCCATATCCAGGGAATGGACATGCCGAGCTTTGAAGTATTTGAACGGGAGCTTACTGCCGCCGGATACGGTAAGGAAGGGCTTGTTATCGATGTCCGTTATAACGGAGGAGGCTCTACAACCGATTATCTGATGGCTGTGCTCAATTACAAACAGCATGCATACACAATTCCGCGCGGCGCTGCAGATAACCTCGAAAAGGAAAAACTTAAATTCCGCGATTACTATCCAATCGGCGAAAGGCTCGTTTATCCCGCATGGATTAAGCCCTCAATAGCAATGTGCAATGAAGGAAGCTATTCCAACGCCGAAATATTCTCGCACGCATACAAGACTTTAGGAATAGGCAAGCTTGTAGGTATACCTACAAACGGCTCTGTAATTTCAACCGGGGCAAGAACTCTGGTTGACGATTCCTATGTCCGCCTGCCCGGCAGGGGATGGTTTGTTAAAGCAACCAATAAAAACGAAGAACTTGGTCCTGCTATACCCGATGTTATTGTTGAAAACAGCG
Source organism: bacterium (assembly GCA_027398005.1). Classification (GTDB taxonomy): domain Bacteria; phylum Bacteroidota; class Ignavibacteria; order Ignavibacteriales; family Melioribacteraceae; genus JAEXUB01. The sequence continues at coordinate 1,153 of DAHYUM010000204.1, read as the reverse complement.
TTGACTACAAGGCTAAAGGAGTTGATGAACAGCTCAAAGCCGCAGTTGAACAGCTGCTTAAGGATGCCGCATCTTTTAAATAATAAATTCGACTACGGAAAGGGGGGCTTTAAGCCCCCTTTTCTCTTTTAAATGCGCTCCCTTCATAAAAATAGGGCGGCTGAAAAGGAATAAGCTTAAAACTGTTTGTTTTAAGGAGAAAATCCGATATTCAGACCAAGCATCTTATAATAAAAAAGGGAAAAATATTTCAGAATAGCGACAAAATTATTTATTTTTTGGGGTATTTTATTTAACAACTTTACAAAATTAAAATTGAGGAAACAAATATGGCAGTTATTATTACTGACGAATGTATATCTTGCAACGCCTGCGAAGCAGAATGCCCAAATACAGCTATCTATTCACCAGGAATGACGTATAATATAGGCGGAACCGAATATCCTGCCCTTTCTGAAGACCATACTTATATCGCATTCGACAAATGCACCGAATGTGTAGGCTTTTATGATGAACCACAGTGTATTGCTGCATGCCCTACTGAAGCAATTGTAAAAGATGAAAACCGTGTTGAAACCAACGAACAGTTGATGGCAAAGAAAGAACACCTCGATAAAGTAGGCAGATAAATAATTTTTCGTTCGCAACAAATGCCCGGTTAAACTGCCGGGCATTTTTGTTTTAAATATATTCCCCGAATAATAGTAAAACTTAATTTTTAATGGAACTCCGCCCTTTATTACAGGTATAAACATAATGAAACGGGGAACATTATTAATTTTCATACTTACTTCGGCAGTTATATGTGCGCAGGAAATTAAGCACAGAAACACCGGCGATACTTTACCCTTTGTTGTTTTGAAAAAAACAGAAAAGGATACCTCCATTGTTAAGCTAAGACAGTTTCTGCTAAGGAATAATCTTTTGTACAACACAGGGGGAATATCTTATGTCCCTTACTTTAACGATTCAACCTTTAAGGATATAATGGAATCGAAAGACAATTCGATGGGGGCGGCAATTAAAGAGAATTTAAAAGGGATGCAGAAAGAAATAGCTGATATGTTCGTGGATAAGAGGCCCTGGTGGCTTAAAATATTCGAAAATATTCTTGGCATTGCAAAAGTAGCCGCCGCAGTTGCCCTTGCGGCGG
>DAHYUM010000203.1 GCA_027398005.1 bacterium | reverse complement strand
GGGGCGTAAGGGGCAAATATAACGGATATATTTACGTATCAGCTCCATTCCTCCGCCTTTCTACTACCACAATTCTTGTAAACAAACACGGTATACCTTCGGAAATTGCCGAAAAACTCGGAATTAAGCAGTAATATATTTGAGCCCGGTTTTTAACCGGGCTCCTTTCTTAAATTTATTTCAATTAGTTAAGAGGATAGGATGAAACGCAGACAGTTTTACGCACTCTTTTTCCTGCTGCTCGGTTTTCTATTCATTCAAGTTAAAGCACAGGATACAAACACCGAAAGCGATTTAGTCAAGAAATTGAAAGCATTACCCGATATTGTTGAAGTTAAACCTGTACGCTTCGATTCCAAATTGTTCAAGGAAGCCTACGAAGTTATGATTGAACAGCCGCTGGACCACAACAATCCTAACGGCGAAAAATTCCTTCAGAGATTTTTCCTTTCGCATAAGGATTATGCAAGTCCGGTTGAACTTGAAACCGAAGGATATAACCTTAGAGGCAATTACCCAATGGAACTTACCCGTATTTTAGGGGGGAACCAGGTTTTTGTTGAACACCGTTTCTTCGGACGCTCGTGCCCCAAGAGTATGGACTGGAGCCAGCTTACCGTTAAAAACGCAGCAGATGATATGCACCACATTGTTACGACACTTAAAAAGTTATATACTGGCAAATGGGTTGCCTCGGGAACAAGCAAAGGGGGCGAAACTACCTGCTTCTTTAAAACATTCTATCCGAATGATGTAGATGCAAGCGTTCCTTATGTAGCACCTATTAACGTAGCTCAGGAAGACCCCAGAATTTATGTTCATCTGGATAATGTAGGCGACCCTGAATGCCGCAAAAAAATTAGCGACTACCAGATTGCGATGCTTAAAAGGGAAGATGAGATGCTTCCTCTGGTGAAAGAAGAAATAGAAAAGAAGAAATATACTTTTTCGCGGCTTTCTTTTGAAGAAGCTTACGAAATGGGCTTAATGGAATATGAATTCTCGTTCTGGCAGAACGGTCCCGTTAAATGCTCCGATATTCCCGCTCCGGATGCCCCGAAAGAGGAAATGGTTAAGCATTATATGAAAGTTGACGGAATCGGGTTCTTCTCCGACCAGAGCATTAAAGGTTTTGAACCTTATTTCTATCAGGCTTATACCGAAATAGGTTCATACAATTACGATATTACCAACATGAAACCGTACCTTAAACACGCGCTCAATCCTACATTGCAGTTTATGTGTCCAGAAGGCGTAAAAATTGTATATCATCCCGAAACCCTGCAGAAAGTATACCATTACCTGCAGTACGAAGCCCAGAATATGATTTTCATTTACGGAGGGTGGGATACATGGTCATCTACCGGAATAGAGCTTATAGGCAGGACAAACTCAATTAAACTTGTAAAGGATAAAGGTTACCACAGCACACGTATAGTACAGCTTGCGCCTGAGCAGAAACAGCTTTTCTACGATACACTGGAAAAATGGCTGGGCATTAAGGTAAACAGGTTATAATAAATAAGCAGTAAGTAGTTTTGCAGATACAAAAAAGGCAGCCATAGGCTGCCTTTTTTAATGATATCGGGAGGGGGAATCTATTAATACATTCCGTCCATACCGCCCATACCGGGAGCCGGCATCGGAGGCATTTTTTCTTCTTCTTTCTTTTCGTAAACAACTGCTTCGGTGGTAAGCAGGAGTGAAGCAACCGAGGCTGCGTTTTCGAGAGCTGTTCTTGTTACTTTGGTAGGATCGATAACGCCAGCTTTGAATAAGTTTTCGTAAACTTCGGTAGCAGCGTTAAATCCGTAGTCTTCTTTTCCTTCGAGAACTTTGTTCAATACAACGGCGCCTTCCAAACCGGCGTTGTTTACAATCTGTTTCAAAGGTTCTTCGAGGGCTTTCTGAATAAGCTTAATGCCTGTTGTCTGGTCAAGGTTGTTTCCTTTAACTTTATCGAGGGCTTTAATAGCGCGTACTAAAGCAACGCCGCCGCCGGGAACAATGCCTTCTTCAACTGCTGCTCTTGTAGCGTGGAGAGCATCTTCAACGCGGGCCTTCTTTTCTTTCATTTCAACTTCGGTAGCCGCGCCAATCTTTAATACTGCAACGCCGCCTGAAAGTTTTGCAAGTCTTTCCTGAAGTTTTTCTTTATCGTAATCGGATGTTGTCTTTTCAATCTGCGATTTGATTTCGTTGATTCTTTTCTTTATTTCTTCTGCTTTGCCTGTGCCTTCAACAATTGTAGTATTGTCTTTATCAATTACAACTTTCTTAGCTCTTCCGAGGAATTCAACTGTTGCGTTTTCGAGCTTATAGCCTCTTTCTTCCGAAATAACCGTTCCTTCGGTAAGAACTGCAATATCTTCGAGCATTGCTTTTCTTCTATCGCCGAAACCGGGAGCTTTAACTGCGCAAACTTTAAGTGTTCCGCGCAATTTATTTACAACCAGTGTAGCCAAAGCTTCGCCTTCAAGGTCTTCTGCAATAATTAAGAGAGCGGCGCCTGCCTGGGCAACTTTTTCGAGAACCGGAAGGAGGTCTTTCATTGCAGAGATTTTTTTATCGTGAATTAAGATATAAGGATTTTCGAGGATTGCTTCCATCGATTCGGAATTGGTAACAAAGTATGGCGAAAGGTAGCCGCGGTCGAACTGCATACCTTCAACTATATCGAGTGTTGTATCGGCCGATTTGCTTTCTTCAACAGTAATAACACCGTCTTTGCCAACTTTTTCCATAGCGTCCGAAATAAGGTCGCCGATTGTTCTATCGTTATTGGCAGAAATAGCGCCTACCTGGGCAATTTCATCTTTTCCGCCTACTTCTTTACTTATAGATTTAAGATATTCAACCACTTTGGTAACGGCAATATCAACGCCGCGTTTCAAATCCATTGGATTAGCGCCGGCAGTAACGTTTTTAAGACCTTCGCGGTAAATAGCCTGTGCCAGAACTGTAGCTGTAGTTGTACCGTCGCCTGCAACGTCGCTTGTTTTCGAAGCAACTTCGCGTACCATCTGTGCGCCCATGTTTTCAACGGGATTTGCAAGTTCAATTTCCTTAGCAACCGAAACGCCGTCTTTTGTAACAAGGGGAGCGCCGAATTTTTTATCGATGATTACGTTTCTGCCTTTAGGGCCTAAGGTAACCTTTACTGCGTTAGCAAGTTTATCAACGCCTGCCTTTAACTGGGTTCTGGCGTCTACGCTGTATTCAATTAATTTTGATGCCATAATTATTTCTCCGTTTTGATTTTAAACTTAATTAACCTACAATACCGTAAATATCGCTTTCGCGCATAATTAAATATTCTTCCCCTTCAATCTTAATTTCGGTTCCAGAATATTTGCCGTACAATACTTTGTCGCCTGCTTTAACGTTCATAGGAACATTTTTACCGTCTTCGGTAACGCGTCCGGCGCCAACTGCAATAACAGTTCCTTCAATCGGTTTTTCTTTTACGGTATCAGGAAGAATGATTCCTCCTTTTGTAGTTTCTTCAGCCGCATTCGGTTTTACAATTACTCTGTCAGCCAAAGGTTTAATCTTGAAATTTGCCATGTTTTACCTCCATCAAATAATTTGTGTTAGCACTCATAAATAACGAGTGCTAATATAATATAGGGGAGGGAAATCGTCAAGAGGATGAGGAAAAAATAATAGGATGGGGCATCCTAAAAATGATTTTTTGCTCAAATTTCGGTTAAAATGGAAGTATTTCGAAAAAAATAAGATTTGCTTTCGGTTTACTGTTTATAATGGTTTATTGAGGAGGATTTTGCCGCGGGGCAAAACAATTTGGAAGTTAACTCTATTAGATGGAAGAACATTTCCATTGACAAAGCCGGGCAGGATAATTATATTAAAAACAATCAGGTAAAGATATATACAGAAATTGCACGGTAGAGTATAAATTTTGTCGATAGTATAAAAAGTGTTTATTATAAACATCCCTTAGGTGATGAACCTAAGATATGACTGCTTACTTCCCGCAAGGGTTGAAGCAGTCTTTTATTTTATGCAGAAAAGTGCAATTTTTTATATCGATGGGTTTAACCTTTATTTTAGCCTTAAGCTAAACAACTGGAAAAAATATTATTGGCTGGATGTTGTTTCCTTATGCTCTCAATTTTTATTTCCCGGGCATTATTTAAGTAAGGTAAAATATTTTACGGCACCTGTAAGAATGCCGAAGGATAAGGTCCTAAGGCAAAATACATATTTTAGAGCTTTGGAAACGCTTAATTTTCTCGAAATTATTTATGGAAAATATCAGTATAATGAAATTGTATGTAATAATTGCCGGCAATCCATATCAGTTCCAAAGGAAAAGAAAACTGATGTAAATATTGCCTCGCATATGATAATTGATGCTGTAAAAGAAAAGTCGGATGTTCAATATTTATTGAGCGGGGATAGCGATCTTGTACCGCCGATAGAATTAATAAAAAGAAATTATTCTGATAGACAGATTTTTCTATTATGCCCGCCTCAAGTCCGCAGGCCGGATAATTCCACAATTATACGGATGTCGGATGAATTAATTAAAAT
>DAHYUM010000202.1 GCA_027398005.1 bacterium | reverse complement strand
GGAAAATTGATGCGCCCCGGCGCCGTTAAAGGGGCGCCACCTGCCTATAATGGATTTAAGCAGTGTTACAATTAAACCTGAATATAAGAAAAAGCGGAGCGCCTTAAAGGCAAAATATACCCCTTTCCTTTTAATAAATATAAAGCCGTAGACGTAAAGGAGAGCAATAAGTATAAAAACGCTTTTCGGCTTGCCCAGTCCATGAAAGAAGCCGAAAACTGAATCGAGAAAATTATTTTTCAAGGCAAGCGCGCTGTTTGTAACGGCATTATCAAAAAAGATGAATACGGCAACCCATATAACTAAAGCGGCCGCGGCAAAAACCTTTTTTTTCCTAAGAACAGCCGGAATAGAAGTAATAAAGGAATAGAAATCCTTAAAGAAGGAGGCATAATCATCTTTAACCGATTTAAAAAGCTCGCTGTAAGTCATATAAACTTTATCCCTTAAATAAATTCAGTGCCTAAAAGCTACTCAATAAAAAAATCCCTGCCCGGGGGATGTATATCAGGCTTCGAGCCTGTATATTCAAGAATTTTAGGCCAGGCATCCTTTTCGGCCGCCGTGGGGTTTTCTTTAACATCGGCCGCATGCTTTGCAATAAAAGCGTTAACCAGTTTATGCAGACGCGCAATTTTATCTTTCTGCACCTCAAGGTAATAACCGTACGCCTCTTTATTTGCACATTCCTTAATTAAATATAAAAAATGATTTCGGCAAAGAAGCACATCGTTATTTTCGTAAAGTTTCCTGAACTGTTCATCGGGCCAGATTTTAAGCAGGTTATGAATCTGGAACGATTCGGCGCCGTTCTGGTTTTCGCATCCGGGGCATTTACCTTTTGAAACAATGTGCTTAAGAATATTCTGCTTAAAGGAATTAAATGCTCCCTTTTTGCCGAAATAGAATTTACTATCCTTATTATTGCCGTCGGCAATCTTTTCAATATCGGCTAATAATTTTTCCTCTCTCTGAATAACTGTTTCGTACAAAACGGCAATATTAAGTCCGTCGCTTTTAAGTTTTGCCTCGGCAGTTTTAAGCATACCTGAATGGACGGCGCACATACCCATAGAGGCAAGCATTTTTTTGTGGGTTGAAACGTCGTTTGCATATTCGAAGAGCATAAAATCGAAATACTTAGCCACCGCGCGTTCAGCCGAATTGCAAACCGGGCATCCTTTTTCGATAAGGCTTTTTTCCAAATCGACCCAGCCCATTCCCCTTTTCATTACTTTTATTTCAGAATCGTCAATATTCAAAATGTTTTAGTCTTCCCAAGTTTTATTAATTACAAGTTTTCAATTTAAAGCGGATTTATTCCTATCAGCCGGAATGCCTGAAAAATCAAAGTGAATAATGGAGCGAAAGGCCGAAACTCTCGGCCGAGGAATATGTGCCGATTGAAATCCGGTTCTCCCCCTGGTCGTATTTAACTACTGCTTTGCCAATAAAGTAGCCAATTAAACCCCCAAGCACTGTATCCGATGCCCAATGCTTGTCGTCGTATATTCTCTGCATAACGGTTGATGCCGAAATTGTGTACAAAAGAATAGAGGCGTAAACATTATCAATCCTTTCGGCAAGAACCGAACTTAACGCGAACGCTACAGTTGAATGCCCCGATGGGAACGAGGTGGTTTCAGTTTTAATTTGGAAGCCAGAAAATTTATAAGGTCCTGCGCCTGTATAAGGACGGCTGCGCCCGATTACTGTTTTAATAACAGTAGAAGCTATACCCGAAAATACAAGGCTTTCAATAAGCATTCTGCCGGTAGTAGAAACCGATTCGGAATTGAAAATCTTTCCCCCTAAATAGAGCGCCCCCGATAAAGCGAAAGCATATCCCCCGCTACCGTAACGGTACCCTACTTCCGAAATATTATCGAGCAGTTTCGAATGATTTTTCTTGAACATTGTGCGCACATCATCATCGGCTAGCATTGTAAGTCCCGTAGCGGCGGCCCCCAGGCCGGCAATCAGCCAGTCGTGGCCATCGTAATGGAGCGGAGAGACGGCAATTTTGCACCCCGTATTGAACGCGGTATTAAAATCATCTTTTAATGTGCTTTTTAGGGTATCGCTCTTAAGGGTTAAAGAGGAATTTGAGTCGATATTATTCTGCGCGTAAATTCCCGTGCTTAAATGGAATAGGAATAAGGGCAAAAGAATGTATAAATGTTTTTTTCTGTATCTGGTTTTCATAGTTATAATAAGTTTGTTTAAAGTTTAGTTCTATCGGCCAGGTATTTTATAATGGTGGCTTTTTCAATTGTAATTAAACCTCCGCAGTTTGCCTCTTCGAATATTTTATCTATTGCGGGAATGAAATCCTGTATTTTTTTCTCCTCGTCAACAATTTCAATAATAAGGGGTAAATCTTCCGAAAGGCGCAGAACTTTGGAAGTATGGATACGGCTTGTGCCTCCGAACCCCATAATGCCCTTAAAAACGGTAGCCCCCGCCAAACCTGCTTTTCGGGCTTCAATAACAATTTTTTCATATACGCTAGTATGATGCGATACGTCCGATTCCCCCAGGAATATTCTTAACAGTTTTGCTTCCCCTTCAATATGCATAACGCCCTCCGCCTTATTTATTGGCAATTATATAGGCAAGATAAGTTGCCGCAAGCGATAACACAATACTTAGAATTACATTAATTGCGGCAAGAAAAAACTCGTTGTTTTTCATCAGGTTGAAAGTTTCGAGCGAGAATGTGGAAAAAGTGGTAAACCCGCCGCAGAATCCCACAGTTAGAAAGAGGCGCATATCCGCGCTAATTAATTCTTTATCGTATAAACCGAAAATTATAAAACCAAGGATGAAGCTCCCCAGAAAATTAACTGCTAATGTGCCGTAGGGAAAATTTGAAGGGAGAAATTTGTAAACGAAATTAGAGAGCCAGTAGCGCAGAACCCCTCCTATTGCCGCCCCCCCTGAAACTATAAGATATTTTATTAACATGCCGATAACCTTTAAAATAAATGCTATTTAAATGTAGGAGTTATCAGCTTTTTAGAGCGGTTAAAGGCGAACTCCATCGCCTTCCCAAAAATAAGGAAATGCAATATTCCGCGCAATTTGGGTGCATTAAGATTTTGTTAAAGGTTATTTAAAAGCTGTAAATAACCGAAACATTCAACGTCCTCCCTTCAACCGGCCCCCAAATTTCGTTAAAACGGGGTGTTGTGTAGGGGGGAACGACCAACGGCTTAATATCGGACTGCATGAAATTGAATATGTTCTCGCAGTTTAGAACTACATTAAACAGCCCTGCTTTTATCTTAAGCAATGCTTCAAACGTAGTATATGGTTTTATCTTCTCTCCGTCTGCCAAATATTGGTTACCCATAAAAATGTTGCCAAGGTCAAGTTCCCAAAGACCCTCTTCTTCAATCTGCAGTATCGAAACTATTTTCAGCTCGGGGGTAAGAGGCAAAGCGCTGTTGCCTGCATACTCCCTCTCAGTCTTCTGGTATGTAAACCCTACAAAAAGGCTTGCATCTTCCATTCCTACGGTTAGGTTAGTCTCGGCGCCGTAGCTTCTTAAGGGCTGGGACTGTGTAATTAAAGTTATTTTGCCGCTTGCGGCATCTTCAGTTTCAAGGTACGGGTTTTTTACCCCTGCAAGAAAAAATGTCTGGTTAATTCTGAAATAGAAATTGTCTTCGGTAACCAGATTGTAATTGGCATCAAGCGAAAAACTGTTTGAATATTCGGTTTTAAGTGGAGCACTTACGGCAGCAATATCTGTCTGGTTCAACTCCATTTCGCTTAAAAAAGAGATTGGAGAAGGAATGCGGCATCCCGTACCGTAGCCTAACCTTAAAAAGAAATTTTCTGCCGGCTTGTATATAAGGGATAAGTTAGGCAGAAGATAGGAATCGAAATTATTTGGCTTCTCAAAGCGCAAAGCCCCCTGCAGATTAAAACTGTCCCCTAATTTAAGGTTATCAACTGCGAATATACCGGCCTGAAACTGGTTGTAATCATCAAAATAAATTGATGAAGCGGAATTCCTGCTGAAATTATCGGCGAGTATACTTCCCCCTATTGTAAAGCTGTTATCCCCGGTATTACCCGTGTAATTTATTTCTGAATAAGAAGTGAACTGTTTCCCCTTAAAATAGAATCCGGGTGCGCTGGTAGAAAGGTTAAAGAGTGAAATACCCTCTTTTACATTTAGGGAATTGTTATTCCCGAATGTGTGACGGTAATCGGCAGTTGCAATAAAGCGGTCCGACAGGAATTCAATTGAATAAGGATGATTGCTGGAAGGTTTATTATTAACCGCCTCAATATCGCCGCCGGTATGCTCGTCGTGCAGGTACGAAGTGCCAATTTTCAAACTGTTCCTATCATCAAACTCAAGGAACAATTTCGGTTCAATATTATACTTTCTCAATTTCGAAATTTCGGTAAATCCGTCGCCGTTAACATCCTTAGCCGGTTTTGAATCGGCCATTGCAAGAATTGTAAAAGCAACAGCTCCTTTTTTACTGGAATAAAATCCCCCGGCATCAATACCTCCATATCCGGTGGCATTCAGCAATATATTCCCTTCCGCTTTTTCCTGC
>DAHYUM010000201.1 GCA_027398005.1 bacterium | reverse complement strand
AAAAGGCAGAAAGATTGCCATACAGGGGGCCGGGCATGTAGCGCGCTACCTTTGCGAGCATTTATACAGCGAAGGGGCTAATTTATTCATTACCGACCTTGTAGAGGATAAAGTTAAAAGAGTTCTGGAAACCGTTAAGGCGCATATAGTTAAGCCGAATGAGATTTATGAGATTGACGCCGATATATTTGCTCCCGCCGCATTAGGAGCCGTAATAAATGACGACACTATATCCAAATTAAAATGTGATATTATTGCAGGCGCAGCTAATAATCAGCTTGAAGATGAAGAAAGGCATGGCAGAATGCTTATAGATAAGGGAATTCTTTATGCTCCCGATTATGTAGTCAATTCGGGCGGATTGATAAATGTAGCCAACGAGCTTGAAGGCTACCGCCAGGATAGGGCAATGAAGCAGGCAGAAGGAATCTATGATATATTGAAAAACATCTTTAAGATATCGAAAACCCAGAATATACCCACAAATATGGCCTCAAACCGGTTAGTTGAAGAAAGACTAGAAAGAATTGGCGGAATAAGGAAAATTTTCACCGGTTCTTCAAACCGATAATTTAACATTTCTCGATAGATTATAGTAAATTTGGGCGGCGGATTTTTAGCCGCCTCTTTATGAAATCAGCAGTTTAAGGAGTTATAATTTTGAACAGTTCCGATAAAAAACGAAACCGCAGAATTCTTCGTGTAAAGACTCTGCAGATACTTTATGCATATGAAATGAATAAAGAAGGGTTAACAGCACTTACAGAAGGTATTTTATCCGATATAGAAAATAAATCCGATAAAGAATTTAGTATTCAATTAGTTAATAAAGTTATTGCCAGCCAGAAAGAGCTGGACCAGAAAATAAAGGAAAAAGTGGATAACTGGGAACTTGCCAGAATCGCTCTTATAGATAAGCTCCTTTTAAGGCTTGGCATTGCAGAACTTCTCTTTTTCCCCGATATACCTCCTAAAGTTTCTATTAACGAGGTTATTGAAATTGGAAAGGATTACAGCACTTCAAACAGCGGAAAGTTTATTAATGGTATTTTAGACGCTATCCTTTCGGACCTGAAAGAGGAAGGGAAGCTGAATAAAACCGGAAGAGGACTTATTGATGAATCCCTCCCCAAAAAGAACTCGAAAAAAGAGTCTGAATAATAAAGCTAAAATTTTTAGCTGGACTCTTTTCGATTTCGCCAATACTTCCTACTCAATTGTTGTTGTTACTTTTTTATTTGCCGTTTATTTTAAAAAAGTTGTTGTGGAAGACAGGCCCATAGGGGATTTTTACTGGAGCATTGCAACCAGTATTTCCATGATTATTACAGCGGTAATTTCACCAGTTCTGGGGGCTATTGCGGACCATTCGGCAGGCAAAAAAAGGTTCCTTTTGTTTTTTTCTTTAATATGCATTATTGCCACGGCTATGCTTTATTTTATAACTGCAGGGGCAATATTAGCCGCAATAATATTGTTTGTAATTGCCAACGTCGGGTTCGAAAGCGGGCTGGTATTTTACGACGCGTTTCTGCCAGAACTTACAGCTCCTAAAAATTACGGCCGCGTAAGCGGATACGGTTTTGCCATGGGCTATTTGGGCTCTTTTGTAACCCTTGCAATAGCTTATCCCTTTATTAAAGTGGGGGCTATAAGGGAGACTTTCATAATGTCCGCTATATTTTTTCTCATCTTTTCGCTCCCTTTGTTTTTATTCCTTAACGATTCACGGAAATCGGTGGAAAGGGATAAATCCTATCTAAAAATTGGAATAGAAAGGGTTTTCTATTCCTTAAAACATATCAGGGAGAATAAGAACTTAATGTTTTTTCTTCTCTCGTTTTTCTTTTTTATTGAAGGGGTGAATACAGTCATCTTTTTTTCGGGCAATTATGCCAGTTCGACGCTTAATTTTTCTATGAATGAGCTGATTGTATTTTTTATAATAGTGCAGACTACCGCTATACTGGGTGCGCTTGTATTCGGAATTATTTCCGATTCAATCGGGCAGAGGAAAGCTCTTATTATATCACTGTTTATCTGGATTTTTACCATCCTATTCGCCTATTTCACCAGTTCGGCTGATTCTGCCGCGGTGGTTTTCATTGCTCGCATTTTTAATGCAGGAAGGGAGAATGTAATGATTTATTCCTTCTATGTAGTAGGTCTGCTTGCCGGCAGTGTACTGGGGGCTACCCAGTCAACAAGCAGGGGATTGATGTCAAAACTGACACCGGCCGAAAGAAAGACGGAGTTCTTCGGGTTTTACAGTTTCTTCGGAAAGAGTTCTGCGATAGTTGGTCCTTTGGTATTTGGTTTAGTAAGCTATTTTACCGGAAGCCAGAGGCTAGCTATTTTAACAATTTGCTTCTTTTTTATAGTAGGACTTCTTCTGCTAAGAAATGTAAACGAAAAAGAACCGGCTTCATCCTCTTTATTGAATTCCAACGGATAATTAAATAGACGCCAAGTTGTCCTCGATACTACCCTCGTTGTACTCGGGGAACTCGGACACCGTTTTCTAAATTAAATAGTTTACAAACAAAGTGAGGGACTGGATTTGGTTGATTCCACCGTCTTCCTGCCTTAGAATGAATTTATTTAATACACAAAGTTGTTTTCGATACTACCCTCGTTGTACTCGGGGAACTCGGACACCGTTTTCTAAATTAAATTGTTTACAAACACCGTGTTCCGACGCATTTCTTAACCTGTTAATGGGTACTTATTTTTTCTTCGTTCTGTAATTAAGCATATTTTTCATAATCAGAAGAAGCGCAATAAGGGCAACCGCAATCCATAAAGCCCCCCAGAGCCAATCATTAAATCCTGTAATCTGTTCAAGCCGCACAGCATCCGAATAGATATTTGTAGAAAGGAATGTATCGTATATTACATCATTAATTACATACGAAATATTAATTAGCGCAATAATTTTAAGAATTAAGGTAAGTACGGTTTGGTTTTTTATAAAGAAAATTGCCCCGAAGAATAATGCTATTGAAAGAGAGGCAATAATGCCGAATTCATTTTTAATAAATATAAGACCGAATGCTAAAAAGAGAACTGATATAGCGGCCGAAGCCGGACGCAGGATTTTAGGCTTGAGGGCTGAATAATATATTGCCGAGCCAAATATTACGCTTCCGGCGTATCCGGCGGTTAATACTACAATTTCGTTTGAGGCTTTTGAGGAAGTAATTCCCCCCAGGTCGTTGGTAATTTGAACCGAAATTTGATATCCGCCGGTTGCCAAAGCGGCTATAACATGTGCCATTTCGTGGAATATTACGGGAATAAGCTTTAGGGGGAAGAGGATAATTGAATTCCATAAAAAGAATGCCGCCGCAATAACAATAATTATTACAATATTCTCGTGAGTTTTTGTAAAATTCATAACAATAAAGTTGAATAAATAAAAAATACTCTTTAATTTTGAGTTATGCGGACGTAACTCAGTTGGTAGAGTGTCAGCTTCCCAAGCTGAATGTCGCGGGTTCGATCCCCGTCGTCCGCTCTTCTTAAGGCGGGAAAAATTGTTTTTCCGCCTTTTTTATTGCAGCAGAAGAAATTTAGTGCCTGCCGAATATAGCAAATTATTTTATCAATTTAACTTTCCGGCTTTACTTACGATAATATAATCAAAACAGGGATGTGGTTTTTCTCCGTTTAGCTACAAGGATGTACCGGCTATACCTCACCCGCAATTAAAAACAATGGAATTTCTATCATGTCCGGAAAGTTATTGGTAGTTTTTCTGCTATGCAGTTCCATACTCTCGGCTCAGCAGTTAAATCTGGATAAAAAGCTTACAAAATTCGCACTCAGCCAGGCTGTATTTGCAGGCATGGGGGTTATCGATTACAGCATTAAAGAGGCACCCAAATATCCATTGCATAGGGATGATTCATTTTTCTGGCAGACTGCCTGGGGAGGCATGATGTGGGGAGGCTCGGCAGGCATTAATTTACTGCTGGTTAAAGATCCCAAGTATCTGGCCGGTATTCTTACCGAGGATATTACTTACTACGTATGCAGGGCGCTTTTCCATAAACAGGCTTTTCCAAAGGATTTCGGGCTCCCAATCAAAATTTTCGGCGCCGATAAAGTACCTATGACAGTAGTTTTTATACTGTGGGGGGCATCAATCACTTATCTGCTGTTAGATTCACTCGATTTAATTTAAAAATTCTCTTTTTTTACTTGCATTATTTACGTTAAATGTATATTATTCTTACCTAAATTTTTGACAGATTGATTTAGATTTTCGGGAGCTTAGCTCAGCTGGTTCAGAGCATCTGCCTTACAAGCAGAGGGTCATTGGTTCGAATCCATTAGCTCCCACTACAAAGCCTCACAGAAATGTGAGGCTTTTTTCGTTTTAAAAGATGGCTATTTATGCGGTGTCCTCGATACATCCCGACGTACATTTAGTGGCTCACCAAAGGTGAATGTATCGGGTTGCGTCGGGACACTCGGACAACTTTGTGTATTAAATAAATTCAATCTAAGGCTGGAAGCAAGTGGATTCAGCTCAAATCAAGCCGCTCAAAGGGGTCCATTAACCAATTAAATTAAAAAACCGGTGTCCTCGATACAT
>DAHYUM010000200.1 GCA_027398005.1 bacterium | reverse complement strand
TGGAATAATATAAAGGATTTTGAATTAAAGCCATCCAGAGACAGGTACATATATGCTAGGGGCAAAATAGGGCTTAACCTGCACATAAATAATCAGATAAATTGTTCATCGGAGCTTAATGAAAGGACTTATATACTTTCAATGTGCGGAATACCACAGCTGGTAGATAATCCCGGGCTGTTAAAGGAAAGATTTACGCCGGATTCCCTTTTTCAGGCCGGTAATCCTGATGAATATTACGAATTGTTCCTCTACATCCTTAACCATAGGGATGAAGCAGTAAAAAGAAGTTTAAATTCTCAAAAGATTGTATTTGAAAAGCATACTTCTTTCCACAGGGGAGAAGCTTTACTAAAAAAACTATTCCCTTTATTGGAACTTGAAATGAAGGAAATAAATTGAAAATAGTACGCCTGAAAGGGGGACTGGGGAATCAGATGTTCGAATATGCGTTTGCCCGCAGACTGGCATTTGAGACAGAAAGTATAGTTAAACTCGATTCTGAAAACGGATTCAAGAGGGATTTTTTCGAAAGGGATTATTCCCTAAGTAATTTTAATATAGTTCTTGCTCCTGCAGGGGATATGGAACTGCGCAAATACAGGTTTTTTAACGGCAGTTACTCCGGAAGAGCTTTTGAAAAACTGAATAGTTCATTTAAAACTGGTATGAATTATATAGTTAAAGAGGAGAAATATTTCGGCTTTTACGATAATCTGCTTTCTATAAAAGGGGAAAGGTACTATGACGGCTACTGGCAGAACTTAAATTATTTTGAATGCATTAGGGAAATTCTTTTGGAGGAATTTGAATTGAACATTCCTATGGCAGGTAAGCCGGCCGAAATATTTGCCGAAATTGAGGGATGTGAATCGGCCGGTATACATATAAGAAAGCCGCATGCATTCAAAGGGGATTTAATTGATAAACGGACAATGGAAATATTCGAAATCGTAGAAGCGGAGTATTACATAAAGGCAGTTGAAATGCTGAAATTAAAAGTGCCCGAAGCAAGGTTATTTGTATTTACCGAAGACCTTGTTTATGCAAACGCATTACTTAAGGGCATCAATTATGAAAAGATAATATGCGGAAAACAGCACGAAGATATGGTACTAATGAGCAGGTGCCGGCACCAGATAATATCGAACAGTACATTCAGCTGGTGGAGCGCCTGGCTTAACCGTAACTGCGGTAAAATTGTTATTGCACCCCGGTACTGGTTTAAGGATAGAAACTTATGCCCCGAATCGCTTTTGAAAGATTTAATACTCATTTGAAAAAGAATTGGGCTGAAAATGAAAAATGAAATCGTTTCCGTCATTATGTCGGTATATAACGGCGAGAGGTATCTTAATGAGGCGATTGAAAGTATTCTAAGCCAGACATACCAGGATTTAGAATTTATTATAGTTGATGACGGTTCGACAGATAGGACGGCCGATATCATAAAATCGTACGACGATATGAGGATTAAATATTATTACTTTAAAAACAGCGGTGTGGCCGCCTCGGTTAATAAAGGGGCAGTTTTTACACGAAGTAAATATATTGCCCGTTTCGATGCCGATGATATTTCGATGCCTGAAATAATTGAAAGAGAGCTGTTTGAACTTAATAGGGATGGAAATTATGTGTTGGCAGGCTCGAATGCCGAAGTGATTGATATGGATGGAAATTATCTTTATACCTCATCGCTACCAGAAACGAACGAAGAAATATTGCTTCATGTTGAAAACGAGGCGCCGTTTTACCAAAGTTCGGTTATGTTCCGTAAGGATGCATTCTTAAAATGCGGCGGTTATTTTGAACCGGTTAGGCAGTACGGAGAGGATTTCATCCTCTGGAATAATTTGCGCAAAGAGGGGATGATGATGAATTTGAGGGAGCCGCTGATTAAATACCGGCTTGTACCATCGGCCACTACCAACAGGAACCGCAAAACAACCGAAAGGATAATTGGTATTGCCCATAGGGCGATAAGCGAAAACTCTATTATACAGCAGGATGCGGATTTTTTAGCCTGTCTTGGCAATGAGCCGGTTAAAGAAAGAATTACCGGATATTACAACAAAATTGGATGTATCAGGCTTTATAGGAGAAATGAAAGGAAGAAGGCGGTAAATAGTTTTATGAAAGCCATTATTAAGGGGAAAATTAATATTAAAAGCATCTTTTTTATTTTGCTTTCCTCTATGCCCGCAACTTTGATTGATCTCTGGAAAAAATTAAGGGGAATAAAATAATTGAAGTTAAGGAATAACTCGGAGCAGCGCAGCATTCCCGCGGGAAAGGAGATTGGTATGCTTCTAAAGACTTTGATTGCTTTGTTCTGGATAGGGCAGATATGGACGAGTCCATATGTACGGGGGCCCGATTCATCCTCATTAAATTATAATCCTTTATTCATATTTACCGATTCAATTCTGCAGGAAAACACTTTAGTGGGGGGCAGATTCTCTATTTATGAGATAGTCCTTTTCCTTCTCGGTTCGGCACTTATATTTAAATATGGCAATGGGGGGCTAAAGGGACGTTTTGCGAAGAAATTCTTTCTAATCTCTCTGGCTGCGGTATCAATAAGTTTCTTTAATCCAAATAACTCATTTGAGCAGTTAAAATATTTTATAACGCTCGAGCCGCGCATGCTATTATTTTACTTATTTCTTCTTTATGCATTCCTTTCAATTGAAACCAATTACCGGGAAGCAATTACCTTTGCATTTATTTCATCCGGAATTATAATAGCTTCGCTTCTGGCGGTAGTTTCGCTATTTAATTTTACGGCGGGTAAAGGAATATTTTACATCTCGGCCTATACTACACTGCCCAATGCCGAGATACTGAACGTGATGATTCTTTTATCAGCGGTATCCCTCGCTGTTTATTTAAGGAGCCGGTATGTATTATACCTCATTTTTGTACTTCTTGTGCATATTACTGTGCTGTTTTCTGACCGGCGCACCCCCATTGTGGTAATGTTATTGACTGATGCGGTAATATTTATTTATTACAACAAGATATCTCTCATTACGTTAATAAAAACGGCAAGTATTACGGCTGTGTGCCTCACGCTTTTCTTCATTTTTGTACCCGACGAAAAACCTGATTTTGAGTATTATTTCCTCAGAATATGGACATTGTTCTCCACTTCGTACCAGGGGGAGTTCTTAAATGACATGGGACATTACGAACAGACAGCCAGGACATTTGAAACACTGCTCAATAATGCAGACCGTTTCTGGGGCGCCGGCATGAGGAACAGCTATTATTTTGTAGAAGGTCAGTCTTCATATATTCATAATAATTTCGCTGCTGTGTGGGCCCTATACGGAATGCATATGACTCTATTTCTGTTTTATGTTTTATGGATTTACATGAGAAATGTAATAAAGCTTATCGGGGAATCATTTAAAAAACATTATTATCCAGTTAAGGCTGGGGTAATAATTGCTTCTCTATTTATTCTATTGGGGGATGCGTTTACAGGGGAGTACTTCTGCAAAAATTTCTCTTATGTCTCTTTATTCCCGCTTTCAATTTCTTTTTTAAGCCTTAGTTCCGTTGACGAAGCAGGATTGTTGTTGCGGTTCAAAGGGCAGCGAAATATTCTTCCTGCTTATAGAAAAGCCGAGGCAGGCTTAGTTTAATAAGCAAAAGTCATGAAAATAATTTTATTCACTCATTTATTCCCGACTGAAGCAGAAAATTATAATGGTGTATGCAGTCTGGCAAGGGCAAAGGCGTTAAGAAAACTGGGGCACGAAGTTATTGTAATTAAACCTGTTTCAATGCTTCCGCCGGTAAAATATTTTTTCCCCCGTTTACATATTAAGAATATAATGAAATATTGGAGAGGAATAAGAACTTCCAGGTCTGGGAATATGTATGAAGGCTTCCATATTCATAAGATAAAATGGCTCCCTCTGCCGCACAAATATTTATGGTGGCAGCAGATATATTTTTTCCATTTATCCGTAAGAAAAACCGTTAAAAAGATTATAACCCAATTAAAACCGGATGCAATTATAACAGTGGTTGCCCACCCCGAAGGTACCTATTCGCGGTATTTAAAAAAATATTGCGGCTGTCCCGTTATTACAATTGCCGAAGGGAGCGAAATTCTTGTTTACCCCAAATTATATAAGGGAATTGAAAAGATTATGGAGTCGCTTAAGAATTACTCTGATATGACCGTACTGGTATCGGAACATATGAGGGAAAAGACTGCCGGCTTGTACAATATTGAAAAATTCCGGTTAATAAGGAACGGCTACGATAATGAACTATTCCACTTCAACGCTGCTAAAGTAAACGGGAAGCCGCATAAAATCATTTCAACCGGTTCGCTCGATTATTATAAGGGGCACGACATTCTCCTAGAAGCTGTTAGAAATATTCCATCAGCTTCACTTACTATAGTAGGCGAAGGGGATTTATATGATAAATATTCCGGCTTTATTAAAAGCAACGGTCTTGAGGAAAGGGTTAAAATAATTAAAAATATGCCTCAGGCAGAATTGAGCAGTCTTTACGCTGAATATGATTTATTCTGTCTTCCCAGCCGTTCTGAAAGTTTCGGTGTCGCAGGGCTCGAAGCTCTTGCATGCGGCCTGCCCGTAATTGCATCACCGGAAG
>DAHYUM010000001.1 GCA_027398005.1 bacterium | reverse complement strand
GGATTCTATTTCCATCATTGTAAGGTCGAACATAAGCCTGTTATAAGCTTCTCCGAATGAGGAGAAGCTTACCATTGCGGGTAATTCCGTTCCCGCCCCGAACAATGGAGGTGTATTCTCGTTCATCCATGAATGAAGTTTTTCTATATCGGGACTTACGTTCTTAAATGCCCCCTTCTCTGCCGAGAACACTTCTTCCAACTGCGCAAGAAATGAATCGTGATAGTGCCCCATAAAAAAGCGGGAAGACTTAACCTGTTTCCCTTCGGCGCTTAAATAGCAGAGGCAGTCTTTTTCCAGCTCCTCTTTTGTAAGCGGTGTCTGGTTAAAAGGATTCATATTTATGCACCATGTGCCGGAAGATATAAGCACAAACTTTCCCCCTGCCTTTAAATATGGAACAAGGGATGCGGAGCTATCGTGAATGCCTATTCCGCAATTAATCTTATGTCCGGCAAACTCGCATTCGATAACCTTATCATTCTTTTCAGGAGCCGGCAGTATTATACCTTCATCACTTAACCATTGATGATATTGCGATTTGTCAAAATCCCACATTGCCGTATGGCATCCAATGCTTGTAAGCTCGGCAGATGCGCGGCCGTTAAATAGACCTGCAAAATAGTGTGGCAGGTGAAGGATAGTTTTAACTTTATTAAACAATGCGGGCTTCGCATATTTCAAATAATATGCCTGCATACCGGAGTTAAGAAGCCCAAGATCGGGCGATGCGGTCTTGCGGAAAAAATCGCCATTGCCGTTGTGGCGCCTATTAAATTTCTCTTTCAATAGGGCGGGCATCGGTTTCAGGTAGTTGTAAACGGGAGCGCATCTTTTCCCTTCTGAATTAAGGAATGCAATTGTAGCGCCGTATGTGGCAAAGTTTAATCCCGCTAACTCATACCTCCCTTCATCGAGCACCTTCTTAAGAACATTTTTCATCCAGGTTTCAATTTTCCCAATATCGTCGCAGGGGAACCCGTCATCGTCCTCAATTTCGGGGAATTTAATTTCCTCTTCGGCAATAAGCTTGTAGCCCAAACCGAAGAGGAGGAATTTTTTATTGGTCTTGCCAATATCGAATACCGCTATTGCTTTTTCCATTCCGGGGCGCATTATCTTCCGTTCAATACTTCGGATTCATACATTTGAATCGACTTAATATAGTCTGCTCCTACAGGTACCCCGTTCTGTTCGCAGTAATAATCCCATACGGCGCTTAACGGGAATGTTTTCATTTCCTCAAGAAGTGCGAGTTTTTCAAAATTGCGCCCCTTCTCTTCATATTCCCTTAAAATTTTAACAGGGGAAAGCAGAGATGCAAGAATCGATTTAAGCGCGGCGCGCACTCCGATAACGTATGCGCCAATTCTATTAATGCTCGCGTCAAAATAATCGAGCCCCAGAAAAACTTTATCCAGTTTACCGGCCCATACAATTTCCTGCATCAATTCAATTGTGGGGTCGTTAAACAGCACCACGTGGTCGCTATCCCATCTAACGCCGCGCGTTACATGGAAAAGAAGATTATCAATATACTGGAAGAGGGCCGAAACTTTATCGGCGCACGATTCGGTAGGGTGAAAATGCCCTATATCAATAGTAAGAATCATATTATTTTTAACTGCATAGCCCAGATAAAATTCGTGCGAGCCTGCTACGAACGATTCGCTTCCGATGCCGAACAGCTTGCTTTCAATCGCGTCCCTCATAAAATCGGGATTCATTTTAACCGACATAATTTTATCGAGCGATTCCTTAAGCAGTTCCCTGTGCTTGAAACGGTTAACCGTAATCTCCTTTGCCCCGTCGGGTATCCAGATATTATGTATGCAGGTTGAATGCAGCTCCCTTCCGATGTATTCGCTAATTTCGCGGCAGCGGAGAGCGTGTTCAATCCAGAAATCGCGCACCGATTTATCGAGGCTGGCAAGCGTAAAACCGGATGACGCTTTGGGGTGCGAGAAGAATGTAGAGTTAAAATCGATTCCGATTTTAAGATGCTTAGCCCATTCAACCCAGGTCCTGAAATTATCGGGTCCTATGGCGTCCCTATCAGCGGGTTTATCCTTAAAATCGCCGTAGAAAGCGTGCAGGCTAAGCCTGTGCCTGCCGGGAATGAGGGAAAACACTTTAAATAAATCGTTTTTCAGCTCTGTCATATTACGCGCTTTGCCGGGATAATTGCCCGTAGCGGCAAGCCCCCCGTCCAGCCCGATGCCCTGGTTTTCAAATCCCCCTACATCATCTGCCTGCCAACAATGGAGAGAAAGTTTAACTTCGCTTAATTGTTTCAGCGCCAGGCCGGTATCAACGCCGTATTCAGCATAGCGCTCCTTTGCGCTTTCATATAATTTTTCCCTGCTTTCCATTAAGTGCTCCCTTATATAAAAATAATCCCTATTTCCCGTTCAACAGCGGATATAAATTAACAATAGATTTTTTGTTTCACAAACGGTAAAATGCCAACCGTTCATCATTTTATACGACCGTTCATCCTAATACGCTTCATTTGTACGCTCCCGGTTTTCATATTTCGGGTGTAATTAAAACAAGGAGAGGAAAAATGAAACGCATCATTCTAACATCAATTACAGCATTATTCATTATGCTTACTGCAATGCCTCTAAAGGCGCAGAAGAATGCAACCGGCGACTGGGAAGGATTGTTAAACGCAGGCTCAAGAAAAATTAAGATTATACTTCATACCAGAGAGGACAACGGGACAGTGAAATCGGCAATGGACAGCCCCGACCAGGGCGCGGTTAATATACCCCTGGCAGAAACAGTTATAAAGGGGGATTCGCTGATAATAACCGATAAGAAAATGGGACTTACAATTGCCGGGCTATACAACAGCTCAGCCGATTCGATATACGGTTCATTCATACAGCGCGGCGGCAATATTAAAATCAATTTTGGAAGAAGCCTTATAACCGGATTTAAATTGAACCGCCCGCAGACCCCCAAACCCCCGTTCCCGTACAAAAGCGAGGAAGTTTACTTCGTAAACAAAAAAGCTAATTCAATAAGGCTTGCAGGGACATTAACAATACCAGACGGAAGAAAAAACCCGCCGGTAGCTGTGCTTATAAGCGGTTCGGGTCCGCAGAACAGGAACGAGAAAGGGTTTGACCATGAACCGTTTTTAATTCTTTCAGATTACCTTAGCCGAAACGGGATTGCCGTTTTACGGTTCGACGACCGGGGCGTTGCTCAATCGGAAGGGGATTTCAGCAAGGCAACTTCGTACGATTTTTCTACCGATGCCGAAGCCGCAGTTGAATATCTTAAGACAAGGAATGATATTGATACCAAGAAGATAGGGCTTATAGGGCACAGCGAAGGAGGTTTGATTGCCCCAATGACTGCTGCGCGCGATAAAGATGTAGCATTTGTAATTTCGCTTGCCGGCCCCGCCGTTACAATAGACAACCTTATGCTAAAGCAGATTGAGGAGCTTGCAAAATCGGAAAAGAGGCCCGCTAAGGATATTGAAAAACTGCTTAATATGAACCGCGAAGTTTTCGGCCTTATTAAAGATATAAAAGATGATGCCCAACTTGAAAAGGGAGTAAGGGAAGTTCTTTTGAAATACAACCACGCCAACGGCGATAAGGGAACTCAGGACGCATTTGTAAAAAGATGCCTCTCCCCCTGGTTCCGTTATTTTATTTCTTATAATCCCGCCCCAGCGCTTGAAGAAGTTAAATGCCCGTTACTCGCAATTAATGGTACACTGGATAAACAGGTGGACGCTGAAATGAATTTGACGGGAATGAAAAATGCCCTTGAGAGGGGAAAAAATCGGGATTTTACAGTAAATTACCTTCCGGGATTAAACCACGCCTTTCAGGAAGCAAAGACGGGGGATGTATCCGAGTATAGATTAATTGAACAGACAATGTCTTTAACAGCACTTAATACGATTGTAAAATGGATAAACGAACGATTCTAAAAAACGCTCCATCCGGTAAATTTTTTATTACGAATATTATCGGATGGAGCATTGTTGCCCTTATAAATCTTATTTTCCAGTCAATAAGAACTAATTTCGATTTTGAGAGGGCTTTATTCGGAATTTTTCCGATGGCATGGGGATTTGTATTCACAACCGCGCTGCGCTACTATTGGGGAATAAGGGATGTCTATTCCAAAAAGCCGAACAGAATTATAATAGGCATTATTCCCCAGTCCATAATTACCACAATTTTAATTGTGGTAACCGGAATAGGTACAATACTTCTTTTAAGGGATTATTCAACCTCCCCCGTTACTTTAATGATTAATAATTTTCTAAGCCTGTACCCGGTTATATTATTATGGATAACAATTTATTTTCTCTTTATATATTACATAGCCAACCGTGAAAAGGAGCTTGCCAACCTGCGCCTTATAAATTCCCTTCAAGCCGCCAGACTGGATAGCTTAAGGGCTCAGCTCAATCCCCATTTCCTTTTCAATACTCTTAATAATATAAGAAGCCTTATAAGGGAAGACGGGGAACGGGCGCGGGATATGATTTCATCCCTTACAGATATACTCCGTTATTCATTAACCTCGCGCAACGAGCAGAAAGTTACACTAAAAAACGAAGCCGGGTTCCTGACAGAATACCTGAAACTTGAAAGTCTGCATATGGAAGAAAGGCTTAAATATGAAATAAACATTAGTGCCGAATGCGAAAGAGCCCTTGTACCCCCCATGATAGTTCAGCTTGTTGCCGAAAACGCTATTAAACACGGGCTAAGCAAATTAAAGGAAGGGGGCGTAATTAATATTAGCGTCTCAAGAGAGGAAAGCAATTTAAAGATAAAAGTTTCCAACACCGGAACCCTGGCTGTTGAAAAGGGAAACGCCGAAGGGGGAGTTGGAATAGCGAACATTAAAGACCGTCTTTCAATATTATACGGAAAGGATGCTTCCTTTTCTCTTTATCAGGAGGGGAGTTTGGTTAACGCATTAATTACTCTGCCTTTCGAGGGGAAATTATGAAAGCGATTATAGTGGAAGATTCGAGGCTTGCAAGAAAGGAATTAGCCGGCCTATTAAAAGAATTTGAAGAGATAAAATTGGAGGGGGAAGCTTCCAATGCCGAAGAGGCATTTGAATTACTTAACCGGAAGGAAATTGACCTGATTTTTCTAGATATAAATATGCCGGGCAAAAACGGATTTGAACTTCTAGAAATGCTTGAGGAAATTCCCCTTGTTATATTTACCACCGCATACGACGAATATGCAATTAAATCGTTTGAATATAATGCCCTTGATTATCTTCTTAAGCCGGTAAAAAAAGAGGCCCTAGAAAGGGCTTTGAATAAAGCGCGCAGAATGGCTCCTAAAACGGCAAAAGAAGAGACCGGCCTGCCTAAAAGAATATTTATTAAAGAGGGGGAAAAATGCTGGCTGATTAATACGGATGAAATTAACGCGTTCGAAAGCGAGGGCAATTATACGCGCGTTTATTACCAGGGGGGCAAGCCGCTTATCTACAAATCCTTAAATCAGATTGAAGAGAAGGCCGATTCATCAATTTTCTTCAGGGCAAGCCGTACGCATATAATTAATTTGAACTACATTCAGTCGGTTAAGCCGGGCTTAGGCAATACACTTAAACTTACACTTTCAAACGGAATGGAAGTGACGGTATCAAGAAGAAACGCCCAAAAGCTCAAATCCTTTTTAAGCTTTTAGGCGTTCCTTAAATTACCTGCCAGTTATATTACCGTTTAATAACCTTGAATTCATCCATAAGGCCGTAAGGATTGCCGGCATAGGAATCGCCTGCAAGAGTATAACCTTTCTGCATCGACTGGAACATCGAAGGCCAGCAGGAACCGTTTGAATAACTATGATGAGGCCCGAGGGTGTTTCTTAAAGTTCCAATTACAGAAACAGTAATTTTATTTTCCCCTTTGCGCAGATATTTAGTTATATCAAGTTCAAACGGGGCAAAGCCGATAATTCCCGCTTTCTTTCCGTTAACATACACTTCGGCTGTACTTCCCTCCCATCTGCCTAAACGAACAATGTAATTTTCGCTCCCCTTATCCGCATTTATACTGCGTGTGTAGGATACTTTATTGCCGTATAAAGGCATACCCTGTTTATTCCAGGGGCCCAGTTCAATTTTAGAAGCGGGGGTAATCTTAAATCCCTTTTCCTGAGGAACGAGAGAAAAATTGCCAAGTATATAAACCGATTCCAGCTCGGCGTAGATGCTCATTGGGGTTACTTTTACGGTAACTTTATTAACGCCGGTTTTT
Organism: bacterium; assembly: GCA_027398005.1. Taxonomy (GTDB): domain Bacteria; phylum Bacteroidota; class Ignavibacteria; order Ignavibacteriales; family Melioribacteraceae; genus JAEXUB01. Next base: position 58,695 of record DAHYUM010000001.1, on the reverse strand, counting down.
ACATATCCGCTTATATTATAAACCCCGAAATCTTTATCGAGCCACCATTTCCCCTTTTCGGCTTTAATAGGTTTATCGTTAATAAGCACCTGAAATACAGAGGGTTTTTCTGAAACAAGGCGAAGGCTTTTGGTATCTACTCCGCTATCGAGTGTAAAATAATAATCGGCAGTAAACCCGCTTCCTTCAGGGAATTTGTTTTTGCTTATAATATCGGACTGATACTGGACCGAGTTATCCCACGGGCTGCGGGGCATGCCAACAGCCTTAAAAGTTTCAACCTGTGCCGGATAGAAATAAATATCTTTCCAGGTCTTATCCCCGATTTTCAGGTCGCAGTAATCTATTGTAAGTACATTCGGGGCATTACGTTCTATGCTCATTCCCGCGTTAAAAGGGACTTCGCTTTCTTTATATATTTCTTTCTTTACACTTTTTGCGGCTGCGGGTTTTACATAAAAAAGCATACTTCCCGAACGGGGCATATCGAAATTAACTTCCACCCATCCGTCAGAGGTTTTAAAAGGATATTTTTCTGTTTTTCCGGTAAAGCAGTTAAGAAGTTCAACGTTTCCCGCTTTAACCGAAAAAGAGCCTTTGGCGTTTAAGCTATCTGCCGTATTGGCAATAAAAATTATTTCGCCGTCGGCAACGGTTCTGCGGTGATGGAAAACCAGGTTATTCCCGTTTTCGAACGTGAAATAGATTGACGGGGTGCTCATGGAATTAATTTCGGCCGCCGTAATATTTTCAACCTGTTTCCAGTTGTTTTTGTATTCCGATGCAAGCTTAGCAATTACGCCGCTTTCAACTCCGTTAACATATCCAGGCAGTTCTTTAGTGGATAACACCCTGCCTCCGTTCTTAAGAAATTTTTCCAGAAGCTGAACTGTTTCCGAATCTAGGTTATCGGTAACGGGGGGAATTACAAATAAATTATACGAGGCCTGCCCCACTTTTAGCATATTGTTATCCACCGAACCGAACCGTTTCATTATATCCTCGCAGCCTAGGTCATATTCAATCTGCCATTTTTCGAGATTGTTAACGAATGCGTGGAACGATTCGGCAAGTTTCGGAAATACTTTTTCGGCGCCCTGTTTCGGGTCGGGATTATTCATAGCCGAATTTAAATTATAATAAATCCATCCCGTAGTGGTCGGTTCAAGCACAAGAATCTTATTTTCCTGTCTGCCTCTTGTAAGCGCGTAAGAAAGGCGCGAAAAATAATCGGCAAGCACTTTATAATCGGGCCAGTATGGCTCGTGGTACGAAAAAGAAAGGGGGTGGTCCCTCTTTCTGCTTCCGGTAATTGAATAATAGGATAGATGCTGGTTCATCAGGTTAACGCCAAGCGCATATTCCCAATCTCCTATCCTTTTCATATCGCTGAATGTTAAATCCCACCCTGAGGCTCCGTAGGTTTCGCTTAATGTGCGTTTCCGTCCCATCTGGTTGGCAACACTGCCAAGTTCTTTTACAAAACGGCTGTTGCCGAACTGAGCGTACGCCCTGTCGTTCCATTGGTTCATCAGCAGGTCTATACCGGGTACCTGCGAATAGGAAGCCATAGCCATATTATCGGGACAGTTGCGCGGGGCCGGCCAGTCGTGTTCCCAGTAATGCCCCGTCATAGGCAGATTATTCTTCTCGCCATATTGGCTGTAGGGAACCGCCCAGTTTGAAGAGAAAAGATCGAGCAAGACGGAATTATAGTTATGCCTTACCTTTCTCCAATTGCCTGTTTCATCAAAAAGCAGGGGAAGATTCTCTTTAAGGTCGTATCCCCATTTCTTTTTAAAGTAGCTGAAAAGTTCGGGGGTATATGCTATCAGGTTATCACCGTAGGCTACTCTTATATTCGGTTCATCGGTAAACATTCCCATAACAGTCTTGCCGAATTCACCGCCGATGGTTTTCTTATAGCCGCCGTGCGTAAGCTTGATAAATTCATCCGTTGTCTTGCGCTGCATAAGGTCAACGTAATAATATCCGCCGTACCACGAGCCTTCGGGAGCCGGGGCATAAACAAACACATAATATTCTTCCCCCGGCTTCATATCCGATTTACTTATTTCGGAATATTTATCCCCCTCCTTCTTCATAATAAACGCTATTTCGGCATTTACCTTGGATAGATCCCCTGTCTTTATAAGCCTTAGCATATTGCCCCTAGTTTCGGGCATTTGGGCCGGTACATTACCTCCGGCAAAGCCCGATGGATAGGAGTTTTCATCGTACAGCCATATTTTCATTCCAAGGCTTTTCGCCTTATCAACAGCGTATTTTACAAGGGAAAACCATTCATTGTTAAGGTAAGGGGTTATCAAACCGGGGCGCGGATGAAGTATCAGCTGGTATAATCCGCGTTCCTTGTAATCCCTAAGGTTCTCGTCAATTCTCTGTTTAGTAATTTTCTCATTCCAAACCCAGAATGGCGCCGTGCTGTATTCTGCCGGCGGATTGGCAAACTGTTTTGTAATGTTTTGGTAATTTTCTCCTGTGTTCTTTTTTGCCGTCTGCCCCATTAATAGTGGAACAGTAAATAAAAGGGCAAACAAACAGATAAATAATTTCCCGGCTCTTTTCATAATCAGCTCTTATTTTATTTTCAAAATAACGTTAAACCATTTTAAGTTATTCAATGGCATATAAGATTGACAAACAATCCCCGATTGATATAATTTAAATTATGAAACTATTTGGTCATTTAAAACAGGGGGGAAATCCAAATAAAATATTTGCTATATAATAAAATCGAATTGGTTGGAACATGGAATAAATTTATACGATGCCATAAAATGAACACATATCAAAACAAGGAAAAAGATAATTATAAAGTAGTCTGCTTGAAAACCTCAAAGAGAAGCGCTTAAAAGAACTTATAAATAGAAACTCTTTCGCTCTGCTTTATTATTTCATGCTTGTGGAGCAAATGGCGTTGGGATTTCAACACTCCTAAAAATATCACAGTGCTCTCTTAATTCTTTCTTAACAGTAGTATGGTTAAGAGTCACAAGAACTACTTGAATACCTTCTTTTCGCGCAAATTTTATTACTGGTTCGAAATCATAATCCCCTGCAACAAGTATAATTCGATCTACAATTCTTTTAGAAGATAGCCATGCGACATCAAGGCCTATTTTAATATCCACTCTTTTTTGTTTAAATATCGGTTTGAAATCACTATCTACTAAAGTTCGTGAAGCTGTCATTAAATCTTGAATTGCACCATCAGTAATTGCCCACCCTTCAAACGATAAACTACCTTTTCTAAAAGCAATATAATCACTTTTTGCAAGTTCTTGTTGAAATCTATTAGCCGCTTCAAATGCCTTGCTCTTTGAATAGTCAATTGGTGTTTTACTAACCGGCTGTTTTATTTCTTTATCAAATGGTGGACAATCATAGTAATAGACTCTGAATAGTTCTTCATCCTTTTCAATGCATTTTTTCGAAAACTCTATAATATGCTTTGCATAAGGAAATTTGTTGCTGTTTTTTTCTTGAAATTTCTTTTTAAAAAACCCAGCATCAATCATGATGGCAACTTGTTTCATTTAACCCCCTTTTATAAAAAAACCCCTTATTACCAATGGTAACAAGGGGTATTGATTTTTGCCGGCCTACCGGCATATCGGATTTTATAAAATAATGAGCCTATTACTGTATAAGACAATAATATTATCGAAAAAGTTCCATTTAATTTTAGGGAAGTCTGCACACCTTAAATGTACATTTTTGTTTTTTGATATGAAAAAATAACAATCTTTTTACAAAATTGTCAAGTGAAAAAGTTACCCTGCTTTTTCAGGTTATTTGAAATTATTACCTATTTGTTGCTTTAAGGGGTTAGAATTGCTCTAACCCCTTATAAAACAATAAGTTCTAAAGTGTAAAGTACATTTTGTATTCGAAAGGATGAGGCATTGTGCCAATGGCTTTAATTTCCTCATTTTTTGTTTTAACCCACTGGTCAAGCAGTTCGTCTGTAAAAATGCCTCCTCTATGCAGGAACGAATTATCCTTTTCTAGGCAGTCGAGTGCTTCGGCAAGATTGCGCGGCAGAAAATGAATCTGCGACCTCAGCGATTCATCCATAATATTCTTATCAAAAGGACCGAATCCTTCTTTAACCGGGTCAATTTTATTAACAACCCCGTCTATACCTGCCAACAGCATTGCGGTAATGGCAAGATAAGGATTGGCAGTAGCATCAGGCGGACGGTATTCAAAACGCACTTCCTGCGGATTGGATACATACTTTGGAATTCTGATTGCCGAAGCGCGGTTCCCCTGTCCGTATGTTAAAGCAACGGGAGCCTCGAATCCGGGAACAAGCCTCTTGTAAGAGTTTGTGCTCGGGTTTGTAAAAGCGCTTAAAGCGGGCCCGTGTTTAAGCATGCCGCCTATAAAATAGCGTCCGAGTTCGTTAATGTTGCCGTATTCCCCTTTTTTATAGAATGCGTTCTTACCGTTTTTGGTAAGGAACATATGCAGATGCAGTCCGTTGCCTGCCTGCTGGTACATAGGCTTAGGCATAAATGTAATAAAAAGGTTTTTCTGGCGGGCAAAATTAAAGAGAACATATTTAGCCGTAATAATATTATCGGCAGTGGTAAGAAGGTCTGAGAAATAAGTTTCAATTTCCTGCTGTCCCCTTTCGCCTACTTCGTGGTGATGATATTTAACATTGATGCCGAACTTGCCCAACATTTTGCTGGCTTCATCCCTGAAATCGTCGTAAAGATCGAAAGGATTTGCGGCATGGTAGGCGCGTTTATAAAATTCTTCGGCATGATCAACCTGATAGAAAGAGCGGCTTGTACGTGTATCGTATTCAACATTCGAGAAGATATAGAATTCGAATTCGGGTCCCCACCACGATTTGTCGCATCCGGTAATCTGTTTCAAAAGTTTTTCTGCTTTTTTAGCCTGGAAACGTCCGTCCTGCGAAAAATTGGTTTTCTTACCGTCTGTAAGAACAATATTGGAATAAAAGCTGAGAGTAGGGGCATCGCGGAATAAATCGAGCACCGCGGTGTTAAGGTCGGGAATCATAATCATATCGCTGTTTTCAACTTTCCTGAATCCGTAGCTTGAGCCGTCGAAACCGACCCCTTCTTCCATAAGTTTCTTCATAATATTGGGAATGACCGGCAGGGTGATATGATGCAGTCTTCCTACCAGATCGATACATTTCAAATCGATGAACTCAATCTTATGCTTTTTGATCATAGCATCAATAGTCTTCAGATTAAATTCGGGCATAGATACCTCTAGTTAGTTTTCAATATGATAAAAAAGCGCCTCTAGGGGCGCTTTTTCTAATAATCAATTATAATGCTTATTCCTGGGAAAAATTAATAGCCGCAATACCGGGATAGAATGAAGTTATATCGAGCTCTTCTTCAATCCTGATAAGCTGGTTGTATTTGGCAATTCTATCGGTACGGCTGGCCGAACCGGTTTTAATCTGCCCAACGTTTGTAGCAACTGCTATATCGGCAATAGTTGTATCTTCTGTTTCGCCAGAACGGTGGCTTATAACGGAAGTATATCCGGCGCGTTTTGCCATTTCAATTGCTTCCAATGTTTCGGTAAGGGTTCCAATCTGGTATACCTTAATAAGAATTGAGTTTGCAATACCTTTATTGATGCCTTCGGCAAGCCTTTCGGTGTTGGTAACAAAAAGGTCATCACCTACAAGCTGAATTTTCTTGCCTAATACGTCGGTTAAATGTTTCCATACTTCCCAGTCGTTTTCATCCAGACCGTCTTCAATTGAAACGATAGGATATTTCTTAACAAGGTTGGCATAAATATCCACCATCTGGGCGGCTGTTTTTTCCGATTTATCCGATTTAAAGAACTGGTATATTTTTTTCTCTTTATTGTACATTTCGCTCGAAGCGACATCGAGACCCAAACCGATATCTTCGCCCGGTTTGTAGCCTGCTTTTGTAATTGCCTCAAGAATTACTTCGAGAGCTTCTTCGTTCGATTTGAGGTTAGGTGCAAAACCCCCTTCATCGCCTACTGCAGTGTTATATCCTTTTTTCTTAAGAACCGATTTAAGATTGTGGAAAGTCTCGGCACCCATTCTTAAAGCTTCGGCAAAATTAGGCGCGCCGTAAGGAAGTATCATAAATTCCTGGAAATCGACATTGTTATCGGCATGGCTTCCGCCGTTGATAATGTTCATCATAGGAACGGGAAGCGTTCTTGCGTTAACGCCTCCTATGTAACGGTACAAAGGCATTCCGAAAGCATCGGCCGCTGCTTTTGCGCATGCGAGAGAAACGCCTAAAATTGCGTTTGCGCCCAATTCCGATTTATTTGGGGTTCCGTCAAGTTCGCACAGAAAATTGTCAATTCCCACCTGGTCGGCGGCGTCAAAATCGAGCAGTTCCTCTGCTATTCTGTTATTAACGTTATCAACTGCTTTCTGAACTCCCTTTCCGAGGTAACGGTTATTATCGCCGTCTCTTAATTCAACCGCTTCGTGTTCTCCGGTTGATGCTCCGCTTGGCACCGCAGCTCTTCCTATTACACCGCATTCCAGCGTAACTTCAACTTCAATCGTCGGATTTCCTCTCGAATCGAGTATTTCTCTTCCTAATACATCTACTATTGTTGTCATTTTTTTATTGCTCCTGTTACTTGTTATATTTAGTCAATCAAAACATATTAAAAAAGGGGGGTAAATTCAATTTATATAGCATTTATTGCGTATAATTCATAACTTTAGCCTCTAAAAAATTAAGTCGAAAGTAAATGGCTGCGAAACAGGAAAAAATAATAATTAAGACTTCGGCGGTGGAAATCGAAAAAATTAAAGCCGTAATGGAAAAAATGGCATTAATTCCTTCGGTGGAAATGAGCGCTTTGTCTTACAGTCATCTCGGCAGCGATACTATCGTCAGTTTCGATATTGACGAAGGGCATTTTTCAATAATGATTGAAAAACTTTATTCGGCCGGCATTAATGTTTTGCCTACTAACGATAAGGTAATACAGATTCTTGAAATTCTTTACGGCAAATATGGAAGAAAGAATTTTGCCAAAGCGGCCCCCGTTCCTTCAGCCTCGAACTCTGTTCCCTCTTTCGAATTAATTGATGAACTTAAGAACAACGGCAAATATGAAGACCTTCTTAAAATTACCAAGATGGTAAGCATAGAAACCGGTGTTAAGGAAGAAGCCAGGAAAGCTCTGCCAGATACGGTTAAGAAATATATCGACCAGAATTACAGCGCGGCCTTTGTAAATAAATATGCAATACAAACGAGCATGGCCAACCTGCTTAAACTCTGCGCCGATATGAATCTGAAGACTTATAATCTTCAGGCGATGCAGAAACACGCGGGTATTTCGGCAATTGCAATCTGCGAAAATTATACCGACCAGATTGACGAACTGATAAAAATTTCGAACAACAACCAGCTTCCAAATGTTATAAATCTTAAAGCTGCAGTAAAGTTTTGGGAAATTGTATCGAAGGACCTCGAAAAATTCCCCGGGGACCTGGCTCTTGCGTTGAAACTTACGAATCTCCGTTTTCTTGAGAATGCGTATGATATAGCTCACACTGAATTGAACGACAAAGAGAAAGAATTATACGCCGGATTCAGGGATTTTATAAGATCAAACAAGAAATAAACCGTTTTTTTTCTTATTTTTGCATACCTGCCCACGTAGCTCAGCAGGATAGAGCAGCAGTTTCCTAAACTGTTGGCCGGAGGTTCGAATCCTCTCGTGGGTACAATTTTGTTGCAATTTTCATCCTATTTGCTTAGAATTTAAATGGAATTGCTTCCGTTTGGAACTAAAAGAATGTGAATTCTGTCTTTTACTCTATATATAAATTTTTTTAACCAATAATGGAGGTAGGATGAAAAGGATAGTTAATGTATTTTCGGCCGTTTTTCTATTCGCATTTTTCTTTTTAAGCGGCACTTCTAATGCCCAGTTTAAAGATATTACGTGGAAAGCCGGTTTGCAGTTAAACAACATGTTCCCGTTGAACGAATTCAGCCTGTCCAACGGAGTTAGAATCTCACCCCTCGTAAGAGGTTATTTCAGATATGGTTTAAGCAATTATTTTACTGCCGAAGCTGGTTTAGGGTACGGCTCATACAACGGCGTTGACGATAAAGGAAATAATTATTCCACTTCCCTCCTCCCTATCGATTTAAGATTATTATATACCCCATTCGATCTTGAAAACTTCAATCCCTATTTTTTTGGCGGTATAGGCCTTCTTAATTACAACGCTTCAACAAAAACCCCCATGGTTTCACCTAATCCGGTTGACGCGAGCGGGTGGACCGGTATTCTGAGCGCCGGCATTGGCACCGAAATTAAACTTTCCGAAAGCGTTCTTCTCGATTTAAGCGCAAGCATGCATTATTCCCTAACCGACAATCTCAATGCATATAAAATTGTAGATTTCAATGACGCTTTTCTTAATGTTGGCGTTGGCATTACCTTTATTGGTGATGACGGGGATACCGACTACGACCACGACGGGCTTATTAAGAGAATTGAAAAAGAAATTGGCACCGACCCGAACAACCCCGATACCGACGGCGACGGACTTAAAGACGGAGAGGAATATTTAACCTATAAGACCGATCCTCTTAAAGCCGATACAGACGGCGACGGCTTAAATGACGGCGACGAAGTATTCAAATATAAAACCAACCCGATTAAAGCTGATACAGACGGCGACGGCTTGAGCGACGGGGACGAAGTTCTTAAATACAAAACCGATCCTTTGAATGCCGATACCGACGGCGACGGACTTAAAGACGGCGATGAGGTACTTAAATACAAGACCGATCCTTTGAAAGCCGATACCGATGGTGATGGTTTAACAGATGGTGAAGAAGTTCTTAAATACAAGACCGATCCTTTGAAAGTTGATACCGATAACGGCGGTGTTGGAGACGGCATTGAAGTTAAAAGAGGCACCAATCCTCTTGATCCTTCTGATGATTTCCCGAAAGTAATGGTTTGGGTTGATAAGGAAAAAGGATTTGAAAATGTCCTCTTCAATTTCGATAAATATTCTCTCACAAAGAAAGCTAAAGAACAGCTCGATAATATTTACGATGCTATTAATGCCATACCCGACGCTAAAGTTAAGCTTTCGGGATATACCGACAGCATCGGACCGAAAAAATACAATCAGAAGCTTTCAGTCAAGAGAGCCGAATCGGTTAAGAAATATCTGGTTAAGAAAGGATTAAACGAATCGGTTATTACTACCGAAGGTTTCGGAAAAGACAATCCTGTTGCATCCAACAAAACTGCAGTAGGACGCCACCAGAACAGAAGAGTTGAAGTTAAAGCTCTTTATAAAGTTCAGGAAGAAGAAAAGAAATAATTACAACATTATACATCAAAAAACCCGGCCGCGGCCGGGTTTTTTGTTTTAAACAAAAAATTGGAGAGCAGCTATAAGCTTATATGTTCAAGTGTTTCATTAATCGGAGTCGGGGTAAAACCGAGTTCCCTTTCGGCTTTCCTGACAATCAATCCCGACTTCAGCGGCCGTGGTGCCGGCTGTTTAAGGCTTTCGGTTGTTACGGGAATAATCAATTCTTTATTCAATCCGTAATGCTCAGCAATTCTTACCGCAAAATCATACCGGCTCAATAATTCGGCTCCCCCAATATTATAAATACCCTGTTTTTCCATTTCTATAATATTTATTACGGCATTTACCAGGTCGGGTATATAAGTAGGGTTATTCATCTGATCGGTAACAACGCTAATTTGCTTTTCTTTTTTAAGGCTTTCGGCCGCCCAGAGGGCAAAATCAGCGCGCCCGTCTTCCGGATTACTTCCGTACAACACATTAGTACGCAGGATGGTGTACCTTGTTCCCGAAGTACGCAGGGAATTTTCTGCGGCCAGCTTTGTCCTGCCGTAATAACTAATAGGGTTAGGCACATCCTCTTCGGTATAAGGCCCCTCCTTACCGTCGAATATATAGTCGGTTGAAATATGAATCATATGCGCGTCAATAGCCCATGAAGATATGGCAATGTTTTCGGTGCCTTTAACATTAATATTCCACGATAATTCCTTGTTTGTTTCGCAAAGATCTACGTTGGTATATCCTGCGGCGTTAATTACCACATCGGGGAAAAAATTATGAAAAAGGCTTTTAATGCTGTTTTTTCTTGTTATATCCGCCTGTAAATAATCAACGCCGGGGCCTGTTTGTTTTTCCTCAATACCCGAGCATAGAATCTCGTACCTACCGTTAACGCTCAGCCGGCGAGCCAGGCCAAGGCCCAGTTTTCCGTTCGAGCCGATAATAAGTATCCGTTTTTTTATCAAATCCATCAGTAATAATTTTTTCGTTAAATAATAATTTGAAATATATAAATAAATAAGTATCGTTTAAAAGAGGTTTTCTTTTGTATTCCCTAAAGCTGAAAAGAACTATTTTAGGGTAAATTGGGTTGATTAATAAAAACAGGCATAAATACGATGAAAATAGGCATTACATGTTATCCTACATATGGAGGAAGCGGTGTTGTAGCTACTGAATTGGGAAAAGAACTCGCCCTGCAGGGGCATCAGGTGCATTTTATCAGTTATGCGGTTCCGCGCCGCCTTACTCAGTATCACGAAAATATTTTCTTTCACGAGGTTGAATTCAGCAATTATCCGCTTCTTGAGCATTCCCTCTATACCCTTGCCCTGGCTAGCAAGATGATTGAAGTTATTGAATATGAAAAACTTGACCTTATGCATGTTCATTATGCAATACCCCACGCTGCAAGCGCTTATATGGCAAAACAGATTCTAAAAAAGAACAAAACGGATATAAAAATTATTACCACTCTTCACGGAACCGATATTACACTTGTAGGGCTCGAACCCCATTTTCTTCCCCTCGTAAAATTCAGCATCGAAGAAAGCGACGGCGTTACGGCGGTTTCCCGCTTTCTTAAGGAAAAAACACTTACCAACTATAATATTGAAAAAGATATTGAAGTTATTTACAACTTTATAGATACCGATTTATACAAAAACGTTGAAAACGATTCATTCAAAAATTATGTAGCCCCCAACGGCGAAAAAATATTAATGCATACTTCAAATTTCAGGCCGGTTAAAAGGGTTGTCGATTCTATCCACATCCTATCAAAAGTAAAGAAACAGATTCCGGCAAAACTGGTGCTTATAGGGGACGGCCCCGACCGCTCGGAATGCGAACGGCTTGCCCGCGAACTGGGGCTTCAGAAAGATGTTTTCTTCTTGGGCAAACAGGATGGCCTTACGGATCTTTTAAGCGTTGCAGACGTGTTCCTTATGCCTTCGCAGTCAGAAAGTTTCGGGCTCTCGGCCCTCGAGGCTATGTCTTGCGGTATTCCGGTGGTAAGTTCAAGCGTTGGCGGCCTGCCCGAATTAATAGTACATAATGAAGTCGGCTTTATTGCGGAGATTGGGGATATAAACAGGATGGCAAAATATACTGTTGAACTCCTTACAAACGAGAAAAAGTACAATTCCTTCTCGCGCAATGCAAGGGAAAGAGCTTTAAATAATTTCGACAAAAAACTTATAATTCCGCAGTATATAAATTACTACGAGAAAATATTAAACAGCTGATTACCTGCCTATGCTGTAGTAGGTAAATCCGGCTTCTGCCATTTTTTCAGGCTCAAAAATATTGCGCCCGTCTAATATCAACCGGTTTTTAAGTCTGCTATTAATCATCTTAAAATCGGGATTTCGGAATTCATTCCATTCGGTAAGAATCATCAGAGCATCGGCCCCTTCGAGGGCATCGTACTGGTTCTGGAAATAATTAACTTCCTCTTTAATGTAGAACCTTGCTGTTTCAATAGCCGCCGGGTCATACGCATTAATTTCGCATCCGGCTTCCTTCAATTTTTTTATAATATAGATTGAAGGCGCCTCCCTCATATCGTCGGTATTCGGTTTAAAAGAGAGCCCCCATACCGCAATTTTTTTACCTTTCAAATCATTATTGAAATGGCGCGCAAGCTTATCGGCAAGTATTGTTTTCTGCCTGTTGTTAACTTCGTCAACTGCCTCAAGAATCTTCATCGGGGAATTTTTCTCTTCGGCTGTTTTAATTAATGCCTTAACGTCCTTGGGGAAACATGAGCCCCCGTACCCTATGCCCGGAAAGAGGAATCGTTTACCTATTCTTGTATCGCTTCCCAATCCTTTTCTTACAAGGTCAACATTAGCCCCTGCTTTCTCGCAGAAATTGGCAAGCTCGTTCATAAAAGTAATGCGCATAGCAAGGTACGAATTGGCGGCGTATTTTGTAACTTCGGCGCTTTCGGGGTTCATTTCAATTATCGGGTTCCCCTGCCTTACGAAAGGTTCATATAAATCCCTCATAATCTGAAGCGCATTCTTATTATCCGAGCCTATCACAATTCTGTCCGGTTTCATAAAATCGTCAACGGCAAAGCCTTCGCGCAGAAATTCGGGATTGGAAACTACCGCGTAGTTCTTAATGCCGCACGCGTCAATAATCTCTGTAATCTGGCGGCTTGTGCCAACCGGTACTGTGCTTTTATTTACAATAATCTTAAAGTTTTTATCGCCTGCGTCCTTTAAAATTTTTCCTATATCGGCGGCGGCGGTACGGACATATTTCAAATCGGCCGAGCCGTTTTCGCCCATTGGAGTAGGAAGGCAGAGAAAAACAACATCCGATTTTAATACAGCTTCCTTCAAATCCCCCGTAAAAACCAGTCTCCCTTTCTGTATATTCCTTTCGAAAATTATTTCGAGCCCCGGTTCGTAAATAGGCACTGTTCCGCTTTTAAGTTTTTTCAGCTTCTCTTCATTGTTATCTACGCAAATTACATTATTCCCCATCTCTGCAAAGCAGGTGCCCGATACCAAACCCACATAACCTGTGCCAATTACGGAAAGATTCATTTATACTCCCGAATTTCCTTATTATAAAATTTATTTAACGCTGTAAATGAATTCCTTTGCAATGTCCTTAAACGGAATTCCCTTCAAATCTTTTTCAGATACAATAGGCTTTTCAACTTTCCAGTCTATTGCAAGTTCCTCATCGCTGAATAATATTGTCCTTTCATCTATAGGACTATATGGCGCGCTGACTTTGTATGCAAAAATAGTCTCATCGGCAAGCACTGAAAAACCATGCGCAAACCCTTTCGGAATCAACAGCTGTTTTTTGTTTTCACCTGTCAATTCGCATGCAAAATATTTTCCGAATGTTGGAGAGCCGTATCGGATATCCACTGCAACATCGAGCACGGCGCCGTTTATTACATAACATAATTTATCCTGCGCCTTTTCCCCCGCCTGGTAATGAAGCCCCCTTATTGTTCCCTTTGCCGACTTGGATAAATTATCCTGAACGAAAACTATATCTATGCCGGCGGCTTTAAATTTTTCGGGATTGTAACTTTCGTAAAAATATCCCCTTGCGTCTCCGAATACCTGAGGCTCTATTATAAGGAGTCCTTCAAAACCGGTTTTTTCTACTTTCATATCAATATAATTGATTTTTATGCCAGTTCCAGGCAGATTCAATTATCTCTTCAAGATTATATTTAGGAACCCATTTTAAAATCTTTTTAGCTTTCTGATTATCGGCTACAAGAATTGCCGGGTCGCCTGCCCTTCTTTTGGAAATTTCCTGTTTTAGATATGTTCCCGTTACCTTTTCGGCTGTCTTAATTATTTCCTTTACCGAATATCCCGCTCCCGTACCCAGATTAAAAACATCGGACTGCTTGTAGCTTTCAAGATATTCAAGCGCTTTAAGATGCGCGTCTGCAAGGTCGTATATATGTATATAATCCCTTATGCATGTTCCGTCCTCAGTTTCGTAGTCATCACCGAATACGGATATTTTTTCCCTCTTGCCCAGCGCGGCTTCAAGCACAATAGGAATAAGATGCGATTCCGGTTCGTGGCTTTCCCCAATCTTACCTTCAAAATCGGCTCCGGCCGCGTTAAAATAACGCAGTGCCACATATTTCAATCCGTATGCCGCGTCAAAATCATGCAGCATTTTTTCTATCATCAATTTAGTCTGCGCATAAGGGTTTATAGGCTTTGTAGGTTCATCTTCCGAAATAGGCACCTTATACGGATTGCCGTAGAGCGAGCAGGTGGAGGAAAAAACAAATTTCTTAATTCCCCTTTCGTTAACGGCTTTAATAAGATTGAAACTCCCCACCACATTGTTTCTGTAGTACATTTCCGGTTTCTCAACCGATTCCCCCACATAAGCGAATGCGGCAAAATGAACTACCGCTTCAATTTCATATTTTTTCAGTATTGCAGTCAGGGCATCGTAATCAAGTATATCTGCCTGTTCAAATTTAGCTTTTTCGTTAACTGCTTCCCTGTGTCCGCGGGAAAGGTTATCAATTACAAGAACCTCTTTCCCCCTTTCAATAAGGTATTTAACAAAATGGGAACCAATATAACCGGCTCCGCCAGTAACTAGTATCATCCCGTCTCCTTCTTTATATGCAAAAATAGGTATTAAGCCCTGCCCCCGCAAGCGGTTATTTACCCTTTGCCTGTGCATAAAATAACCAATTAGTTTAACGGAATGATGAGGGAACGGGATAGTGCAAAATTAGAATTATTGGCTGGTTAGGGAATACCAGTATACCACCCCGGTATACCACCCCGGTACACCACCCCGGTACACCACCCCGGCCGGCTTTGCCGGCCACCCCTCCTTACTAAGGAGGGGTTTAGCTCTATATTCTTTGCTTTGGGGAACAATATGAAAGATTATAAAGGAGGGATTACACACAATATTCTTTTCTGTGGAAAACAATATGAAAGATTATGAATGAGGAGTTAAGTTCTAAATTCATTGGTATAGAATATTATTGGAAGAATTACAGAGAGGAATTTAAAGGCCGTTTTAAATTTAAAACGGCCTTTAAAATAATTAATGGTTGCAGGTATGCCCGTGTTCGTGATTATGGCCATGGGTGTGATGCTCGCAGCCTACACCGCTATCCTTAACCTGCCCTTCTAAAAAGAGGCGCACAACTTCATCCGTATTGCCGCTGCATCCCCGTATTACTTCAATATCGTGCATTGCAAGCATATTTAATGCTCCCATGCCCATATTGCCGGCAAGCATTACTTTTACTCCTTCATTTTGAAGTATAGGCGCAATATCCGATTTGCATCCACATCCTTCGGGGGATTTAATAATTTCTTTCTTAATTACTTCATTCTCTTCATTAAGGGAATAAACCGAATAATACTCGCAATGCCCGAAATGACCGTCAACCATATCCATTCTTGTAGGAACCGCTATTTTCATTTTATTTGCCTTTTTATTTATTTGTTAATGGGGGCTACATTTCCCCCTTCAATTTTAATTGCTTTTCCGTTTACTATTGCATCGGCTATTTTTTTATGCGCCGCTTCAATAATCCTTCCAAAAGTCTGGCGCGAGATATTCATTCTTAATGCCGCCTCCTCCTGGTACAAGCCTTCCAGGTCGGCCAGTTTAATTGCTTCATACTCGTCAAGCTCAAGAACTACCTCTTCAAGGTCTATAAGTCTTATACCCGCCGGTTTATAGTAAACAACCTCGGGCCTGCCTCCAATACAACGTACACATTTTCTTCGCGCCATAATTTCTCCTGATTAATTATAAGCATATGCCCATAATTATGCAAGCCCGGGGTAAAAAAAGTCCCGCTTTTAGGCGGGACTCACAATAAGGAAAGCCGTATGAATGAAAAAAACTAACAGCCAACCAGTTTTCTCTTCGGTTTAGAAGATTCTTTAGGCGCCTGTTTCTGTTTATACTCTTTTATAAGAACAGGAATGGTAGTTTTCGCCTCGTTTCTGAAACGGTATGTATCGGTTTCGCGTCTGTTTTTAGGTTCTCCCGGCTGTTCAAAATTGAGAATATCTTTTCTGAATCCGTTGAGCCCCCCTTTAAGCACATAAATATCGTGGAAGCCCAGTTCCTTTGCCAGAACGGCTCCCTGTTTTTCTGTATATTCATCGTTGGCTACAAACACATTTTTCATATTCCTGTACGAAAGTTTCTTGCCCGTTTCCTTATCGAAGAAATTCTGTATGTCGTATCTGGCAGAAAAAGGAAGTGCAAGTGAATCGAATTCCTTCTGCGCCCTTAAATCGAATATCTGCAGTTTCTGGTCCGAATCCATTATCCTGAATGCGAGCTCATCTGATGTCATTTCATTTACATTGTAATTCGTTACAAATCCTTTATCCTGAATGCTTCCCATTAATTCGTCTTTTCTATCGGGCATTACAAAAGCCGATAGGGCTATAACGCCTGCGAGTATAGTAAGTCCGTAATATAATTTTTTCGATTTATATTCAGGATCCATTTTGCCGTTTACTTTAGCCTCTATAACGGTAACGCCCCAGAAGGCGCCTACCGCCATTGCGGTAAGGAGGAATGCAAATAAGGATTGCGACATGCCGAGAGTATTGAATATCTGCACGTTGCCCCAGTTTGCGGCTTTGTAAAGCCCTTCAAACATCGGGTATCCTTCGGCAAAAACAAGAACGCCAAGCAAAGAGCCTGCAATAAAAATCATCGCGTCAATTTTGCCTATTGCGGCTGCGCATACGCTTGTACCCGGGCAGAAACCTCCAATAACAAAACCGAGTCCCATTATAATTCCCCCAACAATAGCAGACCAGAGGAATGTAGGGTTAATTAAAATCTGGCTTATATCAAGCAGTCCGAAATGGTCAAGTGCAACAACGCCAATCATTGCCGTAACGCCTGCGGTCATAAAAACGCGCAGAACGGTAAAATCATATCCGTAGAATAATCCTACAAGCTTTTTGGAGGTTGAAAACCCTGCCTGCTCAAGAACAAAACCGAATGCAATGCCTACAAAAAGCGCTACAACTAAATTCAATTGATTCCCGATTACGTCGGGTACTAATGGTCCCATATTCATATCTCCTTATATTATAGCCACAGTTTTCTGAAAAAATAAGCGAATGCGTAAGCCCCGCCGAAAATGGCGATCATTGTAATCAGTCCGCCTGTTGAAAAGACAGCCATACCGCTAAGAGCGGCACCGCTTGTACAGCCTCTTCCGAACTGTGCGCCGAATCCGAACAATGCGCCTCCAATTAATGCGCCCGCTATTCTTGTGCGGCTCTTTATTTTAGGAGAATGTTCAAGTGTAAGTTTAAGCCTGTTGGATACTAAACCCGATATAAATGCGCCTATAACTACACCAATAATTTCGAATACAAGCCAGTTTTTTAATGGATTGCCCGGATGCTCGTCGTAATATTCTTTATAAAACTTGGCGCTCTCTGTGTGGGCGGGGGCAACAGTCTGAACTACTGCCACTACGGCACTTTTAACCGCGCCGCTTGCGCCCAAACCGCGTCCCGTTATATAGATTGTAACAAGCAATGTAAGGCCGAGCAAAAATCCCGCCAAATACGGGTTCATATACTTTTCTGGATTATTCATTTACAACCTCTTCTTTCAAATTTGTTTTATTGCTTTTTTCTTCATTACTCCCCTCTTCGGTCTCAATTTCTTCGTAACCGGTAATCATAGCCTTTAAATTGGAGGTAATGGTTGTACCCGTAGTAACAAGATAAAGATGCACTATAATGAAAGCCAGCAGAAGGAAAGCCCCTGCAGTGTGGAATAGCGCAATAACATTAATCGAATCGATATTGAGTCCTTCAATTCCCCCTTTCTGTGGATAACGGTAAAACATATAGAGGAGGCCCGAAATTACCATTGTGGGAATTACAAGAATTTTTAATGCAAGGTAAACAAGTTTCTGAAGCGGATTAAGCTTGCTTAATACGCTCTTTTTTGTGGGATGGGGAGCATTCCTGAAAATGCCTACCAGATAAAAATCTATCTGCGAACGCAAATGCTCAAGCGTAGGCACATACTGTTTCCATTCCCCTGTTGCAAAATGCCAGAATATTGCGAATACTATAAGGATGATAAAAATGTAAGCGGCAACGCTGTGGTATTTAACCGCGTTGGCATAGCCGAAGAAATTTATAACTCCGTGAATTTCGAAACCGGTGGCAGCAAGAAAGAAAATGAGAATAGCCTGCATCCAATGCCAGAACCTTTCGAACGATCTGTATATATATACTTTATTTTTCATTGTTCATACCTCTTTTTCTTTTGCGTGAAGATACTATCCTCAATGTTCCGTGAGCGAATACACCCGCGAACGAAAGAAGAACAACAGTTAAACCGGCGTAATCAATAAAAGGACTGTAATCCCTGGCAGGCATATAGAAATCGTTCAAACCGGCAAGCCTGCTGTTGTCCCTTGTATGGCAGTCGGTACATGTAAGCGATTTATCCTTTGAAGAAACCATATGGTTAAGAGGCCAGTACATTTCGGTCTGAATAAATTCAATTTTACCGCTGAAAGGAAGGTTGACATCTTTCATTCCGACTTCGGCGGCTTTCTCCCAGTCGAAATCTTTCCAGAAGGCGCCTTCCCCTTTCTTTTCGGCAAAGAGTTTGGGCTGGATAAGAAGCCTTGTTACCGGATCGTAAGGCTGTTTAGCGCGGTGTATTTTAACCGGAATAATTTTGGATTCCTTATCGAGGTAAGAACC
Source organism: bacterium (assembly GCA_027398005.1). Classification (GTDB taxonomy): domain Bacteria; phylum Bacteroidota; class Ignavibacteria; order Ignavibacteriales; family Melioribacteraceae; genus JAEXUB01. Next base: position 40,056 of record DAHYUM010000001.1, on the reverse strand, counting down.
GTTAAGCTGGTTAAGAACCAGAGGTTTCGAAACATCTTTTATAGTATCGCCGAGCAGATAGTGTTCTGCTGTTCCGTTAAACCAAACATAATCGGGTTTAAGGTTTTTGCCCCATTTAAAGCTACCTTTAATTGAAAGATATGTATGGTTGCCGTCGCTGTCGTCAACTTCGTAAGGTTTGTCGTCTTTAAGCTGTCCGGCAGTCGACCAGTCCCATGCAACTTTTGTAGCATTTTCTTTAGCGTAAACGGGAATATGGCAGGTCTGGCATGCGATTTTATAAGTATGTTTATTGAGAATTTCGCTGTCGTGCGGATTAGATGTGTGGCACTGTTCGCATGTAGCCCTGTTCCTGTTCATTGAGGAAAGGGAATAAAGTTTACCGCTTATGTTATGATCTACAGTTGTATGGCATTCTACACATGAAAAATTCGGTCCTGTTGTAGCCATGTGCACGTCAATATCTCTGGTGGGCTCAAACATCGATTTTTCGAGGTCGCCGTGTTTAACGTTATTTCCGCCGCCGCCGTAGAAATGGCAAACGCCGCAATTGGATCTATTCGGCTCCCCTACGTTTTGTGCAATCTTGTTCAAGTCAACAGAAGGATCGGGGGCTCCTCCCATTTCGTTCCCTTTCGAATAAGTCTCGGTATTATCGTGGCATACAAGGCAGTCGATATTCTTAGGATCGGTAAAGGAGAATCCTTTGGCAGTCATGCCGAAACCGATATGGCATTTAGCACAGCTTTGCTCGTTTCCTTCAACACCTATACAGAAATTGTTAATGGCGTTTTTCTTGCCCAGATAAACGATGCCTCTTCCCTGAATATACTCTTCCCTTTCCCAGTTCCAGTGATTAGAATGGATGACCTGATCGGCCGTTTTATTATGGCAGGTAATGCAGGTTTCGGTAACCTGCTGAGGAGAAGTGAACTTCTTCTGAAGTTCGGGAAATTTTGAGTGATCGACCGGAATAGATTTTTTCTTTTCCAGCCTCGCCCTTAATAGGCTTAATTGGGATTGTTCAACAACATGCGACGATAGAAGTCCTATTGTAGTTACAGCCACCAAGCCTAAAATAACAAGTGATATGACTATTTTTTTCATAGAATCCCGGATGTTTATTTTACGGTTATATTGTATTTATTAAGTGAAATAGAGTTCAAACTATTTACCCCAGTTCTGTTTCATATAATCTTTAATTGAATTACACTCTACAAAGCTGTTGTACACTTCGCATTCCGAACAGTTCATTTTGGCGCATACGTTATCTTCAAGATTGTAGGCCCAGCATGGTTTTTCCATATTAATGTAGGCCGGGCATGCCTCCCTCTCCTTATCGCTGCATTTCATAATGCTCCAGCAAGGTATAAGGGCAAGCATTCTTTTAATTCCCTCTATGCTTATTTTATCTTCGTTAATTGCCCTTCGCACGCATTGTATTCTCTCAAGGTCGGCTCTTGAATAGCGCCTCTGGTTAGAGTCTTTCTTGAAGGGAACAATCAGTCCTTCCTTCTCGTACATTCTTAAGGTATGAACCGAAATGCCAAGAAGTTCTGCCGCAGTGCTAATCGGGAAAAGGGGTGTGCTTTTGTTTTCGAGTTGTTCTTTCATGACAATACTTGGTATTTATAAATATCAACTTTCTTTACATACAAAATTATGCATTTTTAAAATAATATCAAGAGGTATTAAGATATTTTTGTTCTATAATAACACTCAAAGTCCATTTTTAGCCCGAAATAGGACTTTTATTAATGAGTTTTTGTTCAAATTTTGCATAAAAACAGGGCATCTATGTATTATTTAAGGACTCCGTGGGTTATTTTTATTGCGTGCCAAATTTATTTGCGTGTCCGGTTTCCGGACACATTTTTTAGAAGTACTAAGAGAGGGAATTTAAATCTTCAATCGTATTGAGATTAAAAAATATCTTCGGATTGAATTGCGGCAGTGAGTCGAAATTTATTATTTCGGCATCGGAGGCTTTAACAAGCGGGGCTACTCCGGCCGATTTTAATTGTGAAGAAGTGGATTCTAAAAGTTCGCCTGCTTTATGCGCAAGGCTTTTGCCGTAAACTGCGCACATATAATGATTCCTCCCCCCCGAAAAAGGAATGACTGCATTCTTTTGTGTGCTATAACCGGCAATATATTCCATTGCTTCTCCCGTTATAAGAGGCATATCGCATGAGATAATAAAGACTCTTTCGTAAGAGGAATGATTAAGCGCCGCGTGAATGCCCGCAAGGGGACCGCGTCCGGCATAAATATCCTTAATGCATTCAATTCCGGTGAAACTGTATTTATCATCCCCCGAAGTTACGAGATAAATTGAAGGGAAAACTTTTCTTAATTCCTCAATTATTATCTCAATAACTTTTCTTCCGTTTATCAGGGCAAGGGCCTTATCGCTGCCGAAACGCTTGCTGCCCCCTCCGCATAAAAGATATGCCGGCATTAACAAATTCATAATGAAAAATTTTCCTTTGTTCTAATAATGGAGTCAGCTAAGTAATATTTAGTTATAAAATCGTTAACGCAGTTTTCTCGCACTATAAAAACAAGCGCAGTGCCGTATTCGCGGTTTATCTCAATCAGTTTTCTAACTGCTTTATCGAAGCCCTCTCCCCGCAGTTCAAGCGGACCCGCTTCGTCAAGAACAAAACAGCCGGTCTTAACGAAATCGGTATTTTCAATTATTTCTTCTGCGCGTTCGAATGCCGATTTATAAAATTTGTATCTGCCAATGTTAACAGTTTCAGCTTTTTCGTCCGGCGGGGTTTCAAAATTTATCTCTTCTTTTCCGATTACATCGTATAACACCCTACAGTTCTGCCGGGTAAGGGTAATAATGCCCCCTGAGAAAGGATGGTCTTTAAGCCAATTGAAAATAAAAGTGGTCTTGCCGCTTCCAACTGCTCCGGTTAAAATGTAAATGCCTTTATTTTTTAAGGAATGCTCTCCGTTCATAATGCAGGTTACTGCCTCTTAAAGTAAAGGAGAATAATTGAAAAGAATATTAAACTATAATTTAATTGTTCATCGGTTCTTTTTTATACAGATAATATACAATAAGGGCCAGCAAAATTGATTGTATCATAAAGAAGAAGAACCAGTAAAAAATAACAATGTACGGAAAGGGGGAAAGCGCGTATGTTTTGAATGAATTAACAAAACCGCTGAAAATACCTATATACACACCATATTTAACAGCGTCAATAATACCTTTTTTCCTGAAACCTTTCCTGTAAATAAGAATAAAAATAGCGGACCAGACAAAATCGGCCATCCATATTAGCCACATATTCGAAGCCAGCTGATCTTTCGGCCTTAAAATGTCCTTGAATGATTCGCTCATATATTCCCCTTTAAGGAAAATCATATGAACAAAATAGCTTGATAACTCCAATACCAGCCACACAGCCAAAAGGCTGATTAAGAATTTCTTCCAATTCATATTTTACCCGCCGTTTAAATGTAATTAGGAGATCAGATATGGTACCAGATGATTTCGCTCATATCGAAATCCTCATCGAATGCCCCTTTTTTAACCAGGGACTGAAGTTCTTCCCTCTTGAATTTACCGGTATTTTCCAGCGCATCATATAAGCTGTTCATATAGCCACGGGTCATGTAAAAATTACCCAGGTCGAAATAATTGCTTAAAAGAATTGCCGTATTCTGAAATTCCTCGTTGCTCTTGAAAAGGTCTGTTTCTTTCCGTGCGATAATGTAGCCCCAAACCACCTGTTTATCTATATGAAGTGCAAAATTAATTTCGGCAAGGGGAAAACCTTCCCTGAATCTTTCCGAGCCGATATTTTCGAAAAATTTTTCCGCGTTATCGTCGCTTCTTCCTGTGCTTAGCCAGTTTAACATATTAATAAAAACATTTTCCTCGCGCGTAATTACAAGTTCTCTCTCCAGTTTGGCATAATTTTCCATTTTATCGCTTTTCAAGAGTTCTTCATAATATTTTTCAGCCATTCCCCTTACATCTTTTTCAATTGATGCAATCAGTTTTCCGAATTCCATACAGTCTCCTGAATTTTTGTTGAAAAATAAGGGAATTATAATTCGATGTCAAAGGAAAAGATATTTAAGAAATGTTAAAATATTTTACACTATTCGAATTTGTACGTTTTTTCTGTCCAGTATTCAACCATTTTCCCCTCAATTTTAACCGCCTGCCATTTGGAACGGTACACCGCCTCCAGTACGGCCGCAAGGCATCCGGCACTGCCGGTGTTGTTATTCAATACTTTATGATCCTTAACACGCCCGTCTTTACCTATACGTACAGAAAGCTTAATAATACCCTTGTAATCATCTTTCTTTTCGGGTATTACTTCCAATATCTGCTTAGGAGTAAAGGGAAGCAGTGCGGTTCCATCCCCGCTTCCGGCTCCTGCGCCTGTTCCTTTACCGCTTCCTGTTCCCGAGCCCGTTCCTGTTCCTATTCCGGTTCCTAATCCGGTTCCTGTTCTAACATTTTTCCCCGGCTTTGCACTATCAGGACCGGCAGATGATATAAAATCATAATCCGTTTTTATCTCCTTGCTAACGGGTACAGGAATTCCCCTTTCAATTTTCTTTCCCGCTTCAATTCCCGGCATTCCTCCCCCTGCGCCCCCGCCGGGAGGGGCAATTTCATAATTTTCGGCTACAATATTGGCCAGCTCCAAATCCGTGATTTTACTTGTTACAATTCCTTCCTTAAAACTTGGTATGGCATCCCGTTCGAACATTAAAGGGACAATTATAATTAAATGCAAAAACAGGCTTACAATTATGCCCGTCTTCAGGTTTTTTTCATATTCCTTTCTGTTCTGTTCGTACGTCATTTCTTATTAATCGATTTTTTTAATGAATCGGGAATATACCCTCTCGGAAGAAGTTCGGATACGCCGAGTTTGGCCCACTCGCCTATTGAAATAAAGGGGAGGTGGAAATCGGCAATGCCGTAATCGTCTATAGAAAAGAAGGGGACGCGCATTTTTATGAATGAATAATGCCCAATCCCGTGCTGTACCTTAAGGTATCCTTTAAAAGAATATGATATTTCATTATCGTTTTTAGTAAAGTATTTTATCTGGTTCAGGTCGGTTACCGGCATTACCGGGTAAAACACCCTGTTAAACGGGGCAACGGCAAAGTAAATACCGAAATTTTCCTCTTCAAGCCTATCATGCTTTAATGCCCATAAAAAATGTATCGGCGAGCCGTTGAATACCTGCTCGCGGTTCTCCTCCCACGTCTTCTTTTCGGATGAATCGGCGGGGGTAAGCTCCTCAAAACGGGGATAAATTGAATATTCCTGATATGCCGAATATGGATTATACCTGTATTTAACAAGTTCGCAAATTAATTTATAACCAAGAAACTTATTTATTACCACAACCGGCTTTGGTGAAGAAGCGCACAGAGTATCCCCCGCCCATTTGAAATTAATCATTTCTTTATTTTCAATAGTGCAATATTCTGCAGCTTCGCCTTTTCCCAAAAATCTACCGGTAAATAATTTTAAGTCCCTTCTCCATTCCCCCTGGTCTTCCCCCGTAATTTCCACTGCGCTTACATTAACAGGTTTCGGTTTTAATTTAAAATCGAGCGTGTACTCCCTGCCCGTTTCTAAATTATAATTCTTCTTTACCATTTCGTAACCTACGATAGATACAATCAACTGGTAATAACCCGGTTTATCGGCTTCAATTGTATACGTGCCATCCTGCTTTGCGGATGTGCCTATTGTGGTTTCAACAAAATAAATGCTTGCCCCGGGCAATGGCTCCCCCGTATTGGCATCGGTAATCTTTCCCTTTATTAAGGTGCGCGGCTTTACCTGGGCAGGCGCATTTAACGATGAAAGCAATATGAGAAAAAGTAAATAATAAACAGGTTTTATTCTTCTATTCATAATGGAGTCCGGTAAAAAGAATTTTTATTTCAATAACTGTAATTAAACACAATCATTTAAGCGAAGCGGGAAGATATCCCCTCGGCAGCATATTTGCCACTCCCCATCCGGCCCAGTAGCCGTAGCTTATAAAGGGAAGATGGTTATCTGCTATGCCGGAAGCATCTATTGTAAAGAATGGGTATCGCGGTTCAATGTACGATTTATCCCCCCCTTTATATTCAATTTTCAATACGTTCTTAAAAGAAACTGCCGGCTCCTCAAATATCTGTTCTCCGTATTTTAATTCATCAAGACTTTTTATTTCGTTCCCCGCAAAGAGACGGTTTGCAATACTGCCCGACTGAGGGAAGACCCTGAAACCCTCCTCATTTAAGCGGTTGTTCCTTAAAGCCCATAAAAAATGAACCGGCGAGCCGAAAAATATTTGCTCCCTGTTCTTAATCCATTTCTCCTTCTCTGCATCATCTTTCGGTTTCATTTCTTCAAAACGGGAAAAGAATGAATATGCCTGGTATGTTGAAACCGGATCATATTTGTAACTAATTATTTCGCAAACAACTCTGTAGCCCAGATAATTATTTACTACCACTACCGGCTTTGAAGAAGAAGCTGTAATCGTATCGCCCCGGTTAATAAAATTTATATATTCCTTATTCTCTATAACGCATTCCGAAGCAGGTTTCATTGTGCCCAGAAATTTACGGGTGAATATTCCAATATCCCTTTTCCACTCCCCCTGGTCTTCCCCTTTAATTTCTACCGCCGCCATATTAATAGCATTCTGTTTCAGCTTAACCTTTAAATTGTATGTTTTTCCCAATTCAATATAGTAGCCTAACTTCTGAGGCAGATAACCCACCATCGAAACAACCAGCTCATAGTTTCCTTTTTGGCTTACGGTAAGGGTAAAATCCCCTTTTAATCCCGCGGTAGTTCCAATAGTGGTTCCCTCAAAATAGACGCTTGCCCCTATTAGCATTTCCCCCGTCTCGTAATCTTCAACCGTGCCTTTAATAAGGGCAGTACCTTTATCCTGTCCCGTTGCGGTTGAACAGACCGTAAAAAGAAGAATGAGAAGTACCGTTTTAAATAAATTGTTCAATATTACTCCATTAATGCGAATTATGAATATTAAGAAAATCTTTCCAAATTTTATAAAGTTCGAATGTAGCTTTAATATCATCCCCGCAATAAACGGCAATATCTTTAATCCTGCCTGCATCGTAAAGTTCTTTTACATCCATTCCGGTTATGCCTTTCGATTTGGGGGATTCAATTCCGAATGAGCGGCAGTAAAAATCGAGATTGAATTTACGCACGGCTCCGTAAAACGAAACCTGGTCGAGCAAATCGAGGTGCAGAGCCGAATCGTAACGGTTGCCCATAAAATTCTTTGAGGGCTTTACGCCAAGCATAGCCGAACGGAGCATTAAAAAGGGGATATCGAAATTGCGCCCGTTAAAAGTAATTACCTGCTCGGTCTTTTTTGCCAGCGCCCAAAACTGCTCCAGCATCTCATGTTCGCTTAAGCCTTTGTACTTTACCTTCTTCTCATCGTTTTCCCATTCGGAGGGGGTATCGCTTTCGAATAATACGTACGATTTTTCAGTCTCTACATTCAGCATACCTATCACAATAACTTTTGCCGTAAATGGATAGAGGCTTAAATACCGAATTGCCTCTTCCCGCTTCTCATCCCTTGTGTTCTCATCCTTTTCCTGTTCCGCGCTTCTTAAAATATATTCCTGCTGGCTTTCGCTTAGTGTATCGAACCCGAATGCCGAAGTTTCAATATCAATAACTGCTTTCATCCTTTTGCCCCCCTTTAATCGGTTAAAAATTACGAAAAAAAGAGCTTAATAATAATGCAAAATTTCAGTACCCCGTCCTGCAGGGGGGGATTGAAAATCTATTCCATATCGCTTATGTTGGCGAGTGCAATTTTATACATTGGGGCAACTTGGAAACTAAAAAAAGATTTACATTTATCGACCTGCTCAAAGGGTGGGCCCTCCTTATAATGATTGAAGTCCATGTAGTAAACGCCTTTATCCGTCCCGAATTGAAGGATACCGACTGGTTTACCATCCTTAACTTCATCAACGGCCTTGTAGCCCCATCATTCACTTTCATTTCGGGGTTCGCGTTCATAATATCGGCAAAAAGCGGTTTGGAAGAGATGCGGAAATTCGGCAGGCGGTTCTGGAAAAAACTGGGCAGAATTCTTCTCCTATTCCTTGTCGGCTATTCGCTCCACATGCCTCAGTATTCATTCAGGAATATTATCAATTACGCTACACCGCAAAGCATTATAGAATGGTATAACGTAGATATTTTGCAATGCATTGCGGCAAGCCTTCTTATATTATTCTTCAGCAGGCTATTTATAAAATCGGATAAGGCTTATAATTATTTCATTTTCGCATCAACGGCAATAATTGCAATTGTAAGCCCCTTTATATGGCATGTCGATTTTGCCCGTTTTATGCCTATGCCCCTTGCAAATTATTTCAATGCGGTTCACGGTTCTTTTTTCCCCCTCTTCCCATGGATGGCATTCCTGTTCGCGGGAGCTTCAGCTTCAATTCTCTACCTTAAATTCCGCGAAAAGGGGAAAGAGAAATATTTTATAAATAAATCGATGATTATTGGCATGGTGGTCTTTTTTATAAGCCTGATAGTTCTTTATTTCCTCAAAGCCGATCCATCATTCGAGGTGAAACCGGATCCTTTCTTCTTTCTTCAAAGGACCGGGCTGGTTCTCGTGGCGCTGGGGTTATGCTGGCATTATACCAGCCGCTTTGGGGAAAAGACTTCTTTTGTAACCAATATAAGCCGAGAATCGCTTCTTATATATTTTCTCCACCTGCAGGTTATATACAGAAAGATTTGGAACGGCAACAGTCTTGAGTATTTTGTTAATTCCCGGTTCGGAATTCCGGAATTATTCTTTGCCACTATGATTCTGGTTGCGTGCATGATTGCGGTAGCCGAAACCTGGGGAAGCTTTAAACTCCGCTTTCCCCATTTGTCGGTCTATGCCACAAGAATTACCCTTGCGGTTACGGTAATTTTATTCTTTTACCTTACGTAATATTTCAACATTTTTTTCGAAGGATTTTACAGCCTCGTAAAATTCTTCGGGGAGCGGCACGGGGGTCTGCGTCTCTTTATTTATGTGCACAAAAACTCCCCCTCCCTTTGCGTGTATAAGGCCTGTCTTTGCGTTCTCTACTATATGTCTGAATCCGAAACTGCTGTTCTTGATAAACTCCACACGGGTATAAACATTAAGCTCGTCTTCAAAACGGGCGGGTATAATATAATCGCATTCGTTGCGGGCCATTATAAAGAATGAATGCCCTACAACTACTTCCTTAAGCTTGTATTTTTCTGTAAGCGTCTTAATGTATTTAATCCTCGCGTTTTCGAAATAGGAGAAGTAAACTGCATTGTTTACCACCCCCATCAGGTCAACTTCGTGGAATTCTACTTCCTGTTTTATTACGTGGTTATAATTATCAATATTCATTGCTTCCTCTTATTTTCCGAATACTTCCTCTAATATTTTGCATGCCTTTTCGGTCTGCTCAAACGATACATCCATATGGATAACTGCGCGCATGGAGCCTACCGTGCCTTCCGAAAGGAGAAGCCCTTTTTCTTTCGTCCTTGCAAGGGCGTCTTCAAGACTCATATTCTTAGCCTTGAAAATGAGGATGTTCGTCTGCACTCTCTCCATATCAATTTCTAGCGATTCGAGTTTATTAATAGTTGCGGCAAGCATTTTAGCTTTTTCGTGGTCTTCGCTCAATCTTGAAATGTTATTCTTAAGGGCGTACAAACCTGCCGAGGCAATAATGCCTACCTGCCGCATACCGCCCCCCAATGCTTTGCGCACCCTGAACGCCTGCTTAATAAAATCCTTAGAGCCGGCAATTATTGAGCCGATAGGAGCGCCGAGCCCTTTTGAAAGGCAGCACGATACCGAATCGAAATATTTCGCGTATTCTTTAACCTCAACCCCCGAAGCGACCGAAGCATTCCAAATTCTTGCCCCGTCGAGGTGCATGTAAAGGCTGTTTTCCTTTGCAAGGGCATTAATTGCTTTAATATTTTCAATAGGATTAATTGTTCCGCCGGCACGGTTATGCGTATTTTCAATTTCAATTACTTTTGTGCGCGCCATATAATATGCCGATGCGGGGCGTATATAAGGTTTAATCTGTTCGGCGGTAAACACCCCCCTTACACCCTCAACAAGCCCCATCTGAATTCCGCTGAGCCATGCGGGCGAGCCCGATTCGTACTGGAATATGTGCGCGTCTTTTTCGCATATTACTTCGTCCCCGGGCTGTGTTAGTACGTTAAGGCAAATCTGGTTGCCCATTACGCCGCTTGTAACGTAAAGGGCTGCTTCCTTGCCAAGCAGTTCTGCGGCATATCGTTCAAGCTCGTTTGCTGTAGGGTCTTCTTTATAAACATCGTCCCCCACTTCGGCCTCGTACATTACTTTACGCATTGCTTCGGTAGGCTTTGTAATTGTATCGCTTCTTAAATCAATAAACTGTTTCATAATTCATCCGTTTTTATTCGTTTACTTAGAAATTTATTTGAGAAGAAAATAATTATCATTCCGATAGAGATTACCGATACCAGCGCTGGAATTATAAATGGATAATTAGTATAAAAGGTAACCTTATTGTTAAGCAGGGCGTTTCCCACAAGAACATCTTCGGTAAAAAGTTTGGTGGCTTCCGTTGTCCTCCCGAGGGGGTCGATTATACAGCTTATTCCCCCGTTGGCGGCGCGTATAACACTCCTTCTGTTTTCCACTGCCCTTAAAACGCTTATTTCCTTATGCTGGAAAGGTCCGCTTGAATAGCCGTACCAGCTGTCGTTTGTAACAACTGCTATAATCTGCGCCCCTTTTTTAACGAACTCCGAGACGAAATCGGGATAAATCGATTCGATGCAAATCACCCCTCCAATACGTGTGGAATCGTTAAGAGTAAAAATTTTCTTTTCCCTCCCTACATTCCAGCTTGTAATGCCTACGTTCCACTTAAGCCATTCCCCCAGGAAAGGTAAATCATCAACAAAGGGTACTCTTTCGCCGAAGGGGACAAGCATAATTTTGCCGTACCTTTGGACCAGATGGCTTTTCGGTTCGAACAAAAGGATTGAATTATATGTTGCATATAGGGTTCCGCTTTTAGTAACCGTTTTAACATCGGGGGGAGCGGCCGCTTTATCGGGATAAATAATCATATCGGGCATCCCGGTTAAAAGATGCACATTATTTTTATTAACAAATTCGTGTATCCTTTCTTCTGCCGATGGGAAATTACCGGCAAGCAGATAAACAGGCAATGCCGATTCGGGCCATACAATAAGCTTTGCCCCTTCGGCGGCAGCTTTATTGGATAGATTGAGATAGCGGGTAAGCTGTTCGCTTAAATTGCCCCCCTCCCATTTCTGCCATGGGTCTAAATTGGGCTGTACAAGCCCCACCTTTATTGAAGGCAGACTGGTGTTGAATGTTAACCTCTTTAATACTCCGTATAATACAGGCACAATAATAATAAGCAGTGCGGGAATTAATTTGGCGTTGAAGTAACGCTTTGAAACAAATAATTCCTTAACGGCCAGAAAGAAGAAAACATTTGCATAAAGGACCAAAAGGGAAATTCCGTATGCGCCTATAATATCGGCCGGCTGAATAAAGAGATTGAACTTTGTAAGTCCGTTTGCCAATGTAAGCCAGGGGAACCGCAAATCGGTTAACGTATATATAAATTCGTAAAACACCCAGAAGAAGGGGAAAAGTAGATAAGCCGTTTTAGAATCGAATGTCTTCCGCGCAAAATAAAAGAGAGTTGATGGAATAAGGAACAGAAGCGGATTAAAGAACATGAGCGCAACACCGCTAATCATAAGAAAAGGATCTGCCTCCTTAGTCCAGCTGCCCACCCAGTAAAGCGCAATCAGGTTGAAAAAGAAAAAAGTGAAATAAGTAAACCTGTTTACCTGCGCAAGCCTTTCCTTTTTGCCCAGTGCAAAGAAATAAGGCACAAGCGCCGCGAACATTAGGTAGGGGAATGGAAAAGGGGGAAAGGAAATTCCCATGAATATGCCCGTTATTAAGCCGGGTATGAGCAGTTTCCTAGCCTCTTTTTTCTCTTCGGGGGAAAGAGGATTCCTCCTGAAAAACTTCATTTCTTCCCTCTCTTTAAGAAATACCGTATTACAAAAAATATAATTACAATTAATGTAAGGGCAATTATAATATTAGAGTAAGCAGAAAGATAAGAATCAATTTTTTCTACATTCTGCCCCAGTTTCATCCCCATATAGATAATTACGGCGTTCCACATAAAAGCGCTAATTGCCGAGAAGATGAATACTTTAAGCAGGTGCAGTTCGTGCATGCCCGAAAAGAAACTTACAACCGACCTTGTGCCCGGAAGGAAACGGTTTGCAAGAATAAGTTTATAACCGTGTTTCCGGAACCAGACATCAACTTTATACAGTGACTGTTCATCTACAAATTTAAGCCGGCCCGAACGGAGTATTTTTTCGCCGAAGAGCTTGCCCAGGTAATACATCAAAATAAAACCGAGCGCGCTTCCGATGCTTGTAATAAATAGAACCGGCGCAAATCCGAGCGACGTTGAAGCTATAAGGGTGGAACCTATTATTACCACCACATCGCTTGGCGAAGGGGGAAATACATTTTCAATAAATGAGAAGAAAAAGAGAATAAAATAGATCCACACAGGATCGATACTGTTCAAGTGTGTTAATATCTGTTCAAGCATCAGTTTTCTTTTTGAATTAATAAAACTGTCGAAAAAGCGGCGGCTCCTTCCTCGCGGCCGGTAAAGCCGATTCTTTCAGACGTTGTTGCCTTTATTGAGACCTGCTCCCCTTCGCATTCCAGAATGCGGGCTATTGTCTTTCTCATTTCGGGTATATAACCGGCAAGTTTAGGGCTTTCGAGCACAACTACCGCGTCAATATTATTTATTTCGTACCCCTCCCTGCTTATAAGCTCGTAAACTTTTTCAAGAAGCAGTTTACTGTCTATATTTTTATATGCCGGGTCGGTATTAGGGAAGTGTCTTCCAATATCCCCCAGTGCCAGTGCGCCCAGAAGAGCATCACAGATTGCGTGCAGAAGCACGTCGGCGTCGCTGTGCCCTACAAGTCCTTTTTCAGAGGGTATTTCGATGCCGCCTATGTATAGTTTTCTTCCTTCGGCAAGCTGATGAACATCGTATCCGTTGCCTATTCTAAATTTGTTTTTCAATATTTTATCTCAAATGTTTTAAATTCGTTTTTAAATTCGGACCAAAGAATAACCGCTTTTTTAACATCCGCAAAGCGGGGGCCCGTTTTAAGCCTGCTGAATAAATCATCTATAAGGTACTTTTCCCCTTCGGCTACGGTTAGAACCTCCCCCGTGCCTAAATTGCGGGTATATCCTTTCAAGCCAAGTTTCAAGGCGGACTGGAGAACAAAATAACGGAAGCCGACCCCCTGAACAAGGCCGTTTACTACTATTTCACCTCTTCGAAAATCCTTTTCCATTTTTATTAAAAAGATTATCGTAAACTTCGGCTATTATTAAGCCCGCGAAAATGAGTATGCTTCCTATGTATCCAAAATTACCTATTTTTTCATTTAAGATAAAGAAGGCAAGAAGAGCCGAAAAGAGGGGTTCGAAAGAATATATTATTCCTGCTTTAGAGGGGGAAACCGATTTCTGGAACCTCGTCTGCAATCCGATATTTATTAAAGTGGCAATTAACGCTGTAAATAAAAGACTGAACAGGATATATCCGTTGAATTCCCATTTAATCGCTTCAAGGGAGGCGGCATCGAATAAAAATACCGATATAAAGCTTAGCACCGAAACAGTTAACAGCTGTGAGAAAAGTAGATTAAGCACCGAATGTTCCTTGCTGTATTTATCTATAAATACCACCTGTACCGCGAAGAATACCGCGCAGAGAAGAGTAAGAAAATCGCCGAAGTTAAAATCGTTCCCCAGCGATACAATAAAATCCCAGATGGAATTTCCGCTGCTCGAAAGGAAAAGCAAGCCTATTAATACGAAGAAAATCCCAATTATTGTGCCCCGCGCCGGCTTTTTCTTTTCTATGAATATCTGAAAGAAGGGAATAAATAGAACAAATGTGCCGGTTATAAAGCCCGATTTTGTGGCGGTAGTAAGCCTTAAGCCTACCGTTTGGGTAACAAAACCGAGGAATAGCCACAGTCCGAGAAAAGCTCCCTGCCACGATATGAATTTTTCTTTCCTGTCCCTTTTCCAGAGATAGACGGGCAATAAAAATAGAAGCGCAATTGTAAAGCGTACCGCAACATAAAGGGTAGGGGAAACATCCTGCAGGGCTTTTTTAACAATTACAAATGTGCATCCCCAAAGAATTGTAATTGCAATTAAAACAAATTCCCCCAGAAAGGAGCGGGTTTTAGCGCCGGTATTATTATTCATCATCAGCCTGGTAGCCAAAATACCTGAGCAGTTTCGGATCGCTGCGCCATTTTTCCTTCACTTTAACGCGAAGTTCAAGAAATACCGGCCTGTCAAGAAACGATTCAATTTCGGCGCGCGCCGCCTGCCCAAGTTTTTTTAACGCATCCCCTTTTTTACCTATTAAAATCGGCTTCTGCGATTCCCGTTCAACAATTATTGTTGCGCTAATCACATCCTTTCTCCCCTCCTGCTCCTTGAACGATTCAATCACAACTTCGGCGCTGTAGGGAATTTCCTCTTTATACTGCTCAAAAATCTTTTCTCTAATAATTTCGGAGACGTAGAATTTTTCGGGAGCGTCGCTTATGTAATCTTCAGGGTAGAATTTTGGATGAGCCGGAAGCAGTTCGAGTATCGAACTAAGGACCGTATCGCCGTTAAAACCTTTAAGAGCGGATACGGGAATTACTTTTTCGAACACTCCTTCCGCTTCATATTTTTTTATAAGCCGGTTTACAAGGTTCTCATCGGCAATATCAATTTTATTCAGTATCAGAATTTTCTTCCAAACTTTATCCTGAAATACTTTTTTAACAGTTTCATCTGCAAAGGTCTTTTCCCCTTCCGGTTCGGCACTAATATCCAGCAGAAGAAGAATCACATCGGCATCTTTAACCGCCTGATGTACAAATTCGAGCATCTTTTTCTGAAGAAGATATTCGGGATTAAGAATACCGGGGGTATCCTGAAAGATAACCTGATAATTCTCTTCCGAAAGGATTCCGAGTATCTTCTTACGGGTGGTTTGCGGCTTGTTTGTAGTAATTGAGAGCTTTTGTCCCAACAACAAATTTAAAAGGGTCGATTTACCTGCGTTCGGCAGTCCGATTATTGAGACATATCCGCATTTGCTATCCATTTTCTCACAAATTAATTAATACGAATTGAAAATATATTTATAACGGGGGGCAAAGGCAATTTTGCTTCAGCAAAGAGTGATATTCTAATCTTAATAAATCTTATTTTAATATAAACGATATTGTGGATTGAACACTTCTTACATACTCAAAAGCCCCTTGACAAATAAAGTGGATTCCTTATATTACGGGTAGTATTTCGAATTTTTGAAAAACGTCCTTTAAGTTAACTGCTTACGGGGCGTTTTTCTTTTATATCCTTTCTAATTTTATCTTTTCTTTTAATTGGTTTATTCCTGCTACTAAACAGGCAAATTGGCTTTGTGTGGCTTTTTTAATTAGGAATGAATAATTATTTAAATCCGGGACTAATATCTTGCCCAATTTTTTATGACGTAAAAGATATTTAACTAAAGATGCATAGTCTCCGTCCCCGGCTATAATTACAGCCTTATCATACCTGTTCAATTGTGAAACAGCATGCAGAACAAGTTCGGCGTCGCAATTCCCTTTTACAGTTCCATTGGGAAACCGGGTAGTTTCTTTAAATATAACCGAGTATCCTTTATATTCAAGATTTTTATATAAATCGATGTTTTCTTTTCGATAACCGATAAAATAGAATGCTTTTTCAATATTGTACTTACGGAGCAGATAAATTCTCAGTTTCTTGTAATCGATTTCCCAGCCCAATTTCTTTATAGTAATATGAAGATTTTGACCATCAATAAAAGCATAATTTGCCATTGTTGCCTACCCAGTTAAGGCACTTTTTATACTTATTAAAAGTTAACAAAAGCCCTCTACAATTCAAAGCGTAGATTATAAACAACGTTTAGCCATCATTTTAAGGAAGCAAATACTGTCTGCGCTATATTCAGTAATTAAAATGATTTGAGTATGGGTGAGGCTCTAAATGAATCCGTCAACAGTTGGTACACAGAATAGATTAAATAGCTTCTCAGAGGCTTTTTAGCTTATTCCTGAAATTCCTGTGTGTCTCGAATATGAAGTAGCCTGTAACAATAAGAAGTAGTGTAACAACTGTCCCTATAAGCTTAACGTCATCCCCCGAAAAAATGGAACTGAATATATGTGTCTTTTCCCCTATGAAATTGCTAACCGAATCGACTGTCTGCTGGGGTATAATCTCTTTATCCGAAGGGTGATAATTCTTTATTGCGATAAAAAGTGAAGCGGCAATGCCCGTAATAAAAAAGGAAATTACAGCCTTGAAAAACCAGTTTGAACTTTTCGCTTTCTTTGCGGTTGCTATTCTGTGCATAACCCTCGGGGTAGTGCCGGCGGGAGCATCATCCAATTCCATTTCTCTCAACGCGTGTTCAACGGTTTTATATGCTTTAAGCTCTTTTAACGAATCTTCATCGTCTGTTAAAAGGTTGTTAAGCTCGTTAACGCCTGCCGGGTCAAGCTCGTTATCGAGATATTTATTAATCAGTTCTTCAATATTCTTTTTCATGTAAGTTCCTCCTGTAGATTATGCTTAATTACCAGGTCTTTCAAAGCCGTTCTTGAACGGTGCAGCATTACTTTTGCATTAACAAGGGAAAGACCGAGAATCTGGCTAATCTCGTTCAAACTCATATCGTCAATATAATATAAAATTATAATAAGCGCATAGCGCGGGGGCAACCGGTCAACCATTCCGAAAAGGTACTTGTTCACATTGTCCGATTTTGCATAAATTTCATTATCGAACGTTTCAATTTCAAACTCCTCGTCAATAGAAACCATCTCTTTTTCTGTTTTTCTCTTTTTGGCGCTTAAAATTGTAAGTGCGGTATTATATACTATCCTGTAAAACCAGGTCGAAAACTTAGATTCCCCCTTAAATGAGGCAATTGACTGGTAAGCCTTTAAAAAAGAATCCTGCAACGCTTCTTCTGCATCCATCTGGTTTTTGAGGAGCCTTTTAAGCATCGAAAAGGCTTTTCCGCTGTACCGGTCCACCAAAAGTGCAAAATCAGCCTGATTTCCCCTTTTTACCGATTCTATTATCTCTATGTCGCTTAAATTCTTCATACACCCTTTAAGACTAACAAAATTAATTAAAGGTTACATTATAGAAAAATAAAATTATTCCCTTCATATAAAATCCGATTTATCCCCTTATTTTGTTTACATATTTAATAAATAAGCTTATTTTTTGGCTTTAATATAGAAATTTTTGGAGCTGACGGATGAGCATTACCATTAAAGAGGTTATTACAAAGGGGGATTTGAAAAAATTCATAAAATTTCCTTTTGAATTGTATAAGGGAAATAAGTATTGGGTTCCGCCATTGATTTTTGACGATGTTAAGACCTTGAGCAAGGATAAAAATCCGGCATTCGAATTTTGCGACGCCCGTTACTGGCTCGCTTATAAGGATGGGAAAATTGCAGGCAGAATAGCAGCCATTATAAACCATAAATTCAACGAAACCTGGAACCAGAAAGCAATCCGTTTCGGCTGGGTTGACTTTATTGATGATGAAAATGTTGCCGCTGCATTGATTAACGAAGTTGAAAAATGGGGAAAGGAAAAAGGACTCGAATATATTCACGGGCCCCTCGGATTTACCGATTTTGACCCTGAAGGACTTTTAATTGAGGGGTTCGAAGAGCTTTCCACTTTCGGCGCTATTTACAATTACCCCTATTACGAAAAACACATTGAAAAACTTAAGTATACAAAGGATGTTGACTGGATTGAGTTTAATGTTGAAACCCCCAGGGAATTAAACGAAAAAGTGGAACGTATTGCAAACGTGGTTGCACAGAGGAATAAACTCCGCATGTTAGAGGTTAAAAAGGCCAAAGACCTCCTCCCCTACGCAAATGAAATTTTCCACCTTATAAACGACGCATACAAAGACCTTTACGGATTCGTATCGCTTACCGATAAGCAGATTGAGATGTACACAAAGGCTTATTTCGGTTTTATTAAACCGGGGTACGTTCCCGTTATTCTGGATGAAGAGGGCAGAGTGGCCGCATTCGGCATTACAATGCCTTCCCTTTCGAAAGCAATGCAGAGGGCCAACGGAAGCCTTTTCCCATTCGGATTCATTCATATACTTAACGCGATGAAGAATAATCCCGATGCCGACCTTTATTTAACTGCCGTTAGACGCGACCTCCAGAACAAGGGGGTTAACTCAATGCTTATTAACGAAGTGAACAAGGTGTTTATAAACAACAACATTAAATTTGTAGAAACCAACCGCGAGCTTGAGGAAAATTCCAAAATCCAGGCGCAGTGGCGCTTTTATAATTCGCGCCAGCATAAAAGAAGAAGATGCTATAAAAAGAACCTCGCTTAAATGTTTTTTCAAAGCCCGCTTTCAGCGGGCTTTTTTATATCCACAATTTCGCAATCTTTTGTTATCTTTATTAAACTCAAAACAATCATAGTATAGGCCATGAAAAAAACTATTCTGCTTTTTATTATTCTTGCCTCAACTCTCTCATTCGCACAATCTAATGTTGCGCATTCCCCTATTACAGTTAAAACACCGGTCAACCCCGTGTTCACGGGAACAGAAAGGAATTTTATTAAAACCATTTCACTTTCGGCAAATGGAACAAAAGCAGATAAAATAATAGAGATTGGCATTGAAGCCGGAAACAGTTTCACCAAGAAAAGCATTTTTTCTGTACAGGCTTATTTATCAAACAGTAAAGCGGATTCATTGCTCTGCACATCCGGCAAATTCAACGGAAATACCATACGGCTTAAATTAAAGGATTATTCCTCCCCCATAAAAATTTCGGTTGCACTTAATGAAGGCGCGTCCATTAATTCACTTCTTAAATTAAGGGTGGCTTATGTAAAAACAGTGGGTAAAACTGTACGCCCCGAAAAAGAATATTCCTACTACCGCATCGGCAGAATTGTCCGCAAACCGGGGGATGACGATGTTAAATGCTTCCGCATTCCGGGGCTCGTTTCTTCCAACAGGGGAACACTTCTTGCTGTTTACGATATCAGGCATAATAACTGCCGCGACCTGCCGGGAAATATTGATGTCGGCTTAAGCCGCAGTACAGACGGCGGCGAAACATGGCTTCCTATGCAGAAAATTATAGATATGGGGCAGCCGGAAGATTTGAACGGAGCCGGCGATCCTTCAATTCTGGTTGACCGGAAGACCGGAACTATATGGGTTGCCGCCCTCTGGAGCCATGGCAACAGAGCCTGGAACGGTTCTAAAAAAGGGCTTTCCCCCGATGAAACAGGCCAGCTTGTTCTGGTCAACAGCACTGATGACGGCATTACATGGTCTAAACCGGTAAGCATTACTAAGGACACTAAAAATCCCGACTGGAATCTATTCTTTCAGGGGCCTGGCAATGGAATTTCACTTACCGACGGCACCCTTGTTTTTCCGGCACAGTTCAAGGATTCATCCAATATCCCCTATTCAACAATTATCTACAGCAAAGACGGCGGCAAGAGCTGGAAAGTTGGAACCGGGGCTAAAGAAAATACAACCGAAGCGCAGGTTGTACAGCTTCAGAACGGAGACCTAATGCTTAACATGCGCGATAACCGGGGAGGATTCCGCTCCGTTGCCGTTACAGCCGATTTGGGAAAAACCTGGAAAGAAGATAATTCATCCCGCTCCGCATTAATTGAACCGGTCTGCATGGCAAGCTTTATAAGAGTATTTACCGAAATTCCAGCCAAAAGAAATTCGCTCCTCGCTTTTTCTAACCCCGCAAGCAAAATGAATAGGGATAGCATCACAGTCAAGTTCAGCATAGACGAAGGGAAAAGATGGAATAAAATTGCCCCAGTTTTAATAGACGAACGGGAATGTTTCGGGTATTCGTGCCTTACAAAAATTGACGATAAAACATTGGGGCTTTTGTACGAAGGGAACGGCGAAATTTATTTTGTAAAAGTTAAACTGCCCGGACAGATATTTAAATTAGATTTTAACGATTTTGATGGAGGCTCAATTGAAATCAGGAAAAAGAATTAGTTTATTAATATTATTTTTACTTTTTACTGTCGCCGCAAGGGGGCAGTTTCCCGTTGAAAAACAGGCGCAGGCTATTCAAAAGATGTTTGCAAACCCTGCCGGCTGCGAAAAATATTTCAATAAAACATTCCTCGCACAGGTTCCCCCCGAAAGGCTCGATTATATTTTTAAATATTACTACGGGCAGTGCGGCGCCTGCACCAAAATTATTACGGTAAAAAAAGAAAGCGACTACTCGGCCAAATTCCAGTTCCTGTTCGAGAAAAATTCTACCGTGGATGTTGATTTGGTTGTTGAAAACAAGGAGCCTTATTTAATAAGCGGACTCTTTTTTGGCAATCCCGTCATTCTCGCTTCAACATTCGACGATTTAATAAAGGAATTTAAAACCCTTCCGGGCGTTTCATCGCTTCTTGCCGTTAAACTAACGGGCAATTCATTCAATACAATTGCCGGATACAATCCCGAAAAAGAACTGGCAATTGGGTCATCCTTTAAATTATATATTCTAAGCGAACTTCTCCGCACCATTAAAGAAGGCAAACGGAACTGGGCCGATGTAGTTCAGCTTAAAGAGGAGTGCAGGTCGCTTCCAAGCGGATTTCTCCATTCATGGCAGCCGGGCACGAATATGACAATTGAATCGCTTGCCTCTTTAATGATTTCCATAAGCGATAATACAGCAACCGATAATCTTCTTAATATTGCGGGGAGGGAAAATGTAGAAAAAATGCTTCCGGTAACCGGGCATTCAAATCCTTCTCTCGATATCCCTTTCCTTGCCACTCTCGATATGTTCAAGCTTAAAGGCTCGCCCGATAAGACTCTGGCGGAAAGGTACCTTAATGCATCCGATAAAAGAAAATTTATTGCAGATGTACTGGGCAAAATTGACCGGGAAAAAGTTGATAGCTGGACCCAACCCCTTTTAATAGATAAAATTGAATGGTTCGCCTCGGCCAAAGACCTTTGCTCAGTTATGAACTGGATTAGGATTAACAGCGAAAATGAAAAAGGGAACCATACAAGAAATATTTTAGCAATCAATCCGGGGCTTGGAATTTCGAAAGAGAAATGGAGTTATATAGGCTACAAGGGGGGTTCTGAACCGGGCGTTATGAATATGACCTATTTACTTCGCTCATCCGGCGGCGAATGGTATGCCATTTCGTGCGGATGGAATAATCCGAATGCCCCTGTTGACGAAGGCAGGTTTACAGGCCTGGTAGGCAGGGCAATACAATTACTCGAAAAATAATTTTAATTATAAGGTTTATTAATTATGCAATATAAACGCCCCCTCGATAGCCACGAAAGAATTACCATTGCAATAATTCTGGCAATTATTTCTTTCTTTATTCTCTCCGCTTCATTCAGTCTGCCTATTGCTTTTATAGGCGCGTGGGATGTTCTTGCCCTTACGGACATAATTCTTTCATGGCGGGTAATACTTAAAAAGGACGCGCGGATTACGGTTCAGAACGCCCGCCTGCAAGATTCAAGCCGGTCGGTTATACTATTCTTTGTTATTCTTACTTCGGTTATCAGCCTTGTTGCTATTGCGTTCCTTATAAAATCGGCTAAGCATTCTGAATTGTATAACGCCAATTCAATTTTATTCTTTGCTTTTATTACTCTGGCAATATCATGGGTTCTGGTGCATACCGTCTTTACAATACATTACGCCCATTTATATTACTCGGAAACGGACGGAGGACATAAAGGGGGACTCGATTTTCCCAATGAAAAAAATCCGGTTTTCACCGATTTCGCATACTATTCATTCGTAGTCGGTATGACTTTCCAGGTTTCCGATACTCAGGTTACTTCGCGCTCAATGCGCAAGCTCACACTGGCGCACAGCATTATTGCCTTTGTATTCAACACATTTATTCTTGCGCTGGCAATAAATATTATTGCGGGACTTCTTTAAATGAGCAAACGAACTACCGGAGCTTTAAAATCCGGGGCACAGGTCAACAGTCTTCCCCGGACTCTTTCAAAACTGGGCATCTGCTCCCGCTCGGGCGCAATTAAATTTATTACTGCCGGCTTGGTTAAGGTTAACGGGAAAACTATTACCGATATTAATTACAGAACCGACCTGAACAAGGATAAAATATCTCTCGAAGGGATTGAGGCTAAAAAAGAAGAGAAAATTTATTTAATGCTTAATAAGCCGCGCGGACTTGTAACAACTGCATCGGATGAAAAAGGGCGCGATACTGTCTATGCCTGTTTTAATGATTCCGGATTACCTTATATTTTTCCCGTAGGGCGCCTGGATAAAGCAAGCGAAGGGCTCCTCCTTTTTACAAACGATACTGCATGGGGGGAAAAGATTACCAATCCCGCATCGGGCATAGAGAAAACATATCACGTTCAGGTAAACAGTATTGCCGGCGAAGATTTGTTAAAACGCATTATGGCCGGCGTAAAAACAGGCGGCGGCATACTCAATGTGAAATCGGCTTCTCTATTGCGCCCGGGGGAAAAGAACTGCTGGTTAGAAATTATTCTTGACGAAGGGAAAAACAGGCATATAAGAAAGATATTCGAATCCCTCGGCATTCAGGTTCTCAGGCTTGTGAGAATTAAAATAGGCAGGGTCCAGTTAGGCTCCCTCGCAAAGGGAACTTACCGTTCCCTTACGAAGGAAGAAATAAAATCCTTTTTTTAGCCTCTTAACTTATCCAGAAGCGAATTCATTTTTTCTGCTTCCTTTGGGGAGAGGTTTGCAAGAAGAGAATCGAGCGCTTCATCCAGTTTATCCAATTCAGAAAGAAGCTTCATCCCTTTATCGGTAATTGTAACATCAACGCTTCGCCTGTCGGTTTTTGAATATTCCCTCTTTACAAGCCCCTTTACTCTTAGCCTTTCAACAAGACGCGAGGCATCGGACATTTTATCGAGCATCCGTTCCTTTAGAAGATTAATCGTTGCGGGGTTTGGATGCTGCCCCCTAAGGATTCTAAGAATATTAAACTGATTGGCGGTTATTCCGTTTTTGCCGAACAGTTTCGTTTCCTGCCCCATAAGCCAGCCGTGAGTATAAATTATATTCACGGCAAGCTTATGATATTCATTCCTGAATTTAAGCTGATGTATTTCTTCTTCTATTTTCATTTTACTTTCTGTAATTCAAGGTCAATAATCATTTTAACGTCTTTGCCCACTACAAGACCGCCTGTTTCAACAAGCGCGTTCCATTTAAGGTTGTAATCGAAACGGTTGATATCACCCGTAATCTTGAATCCCGCTTTGGTATTGCCCCATGGGTCCTTTACCATTCCCCTGTATTCTACATCCAGGGTAATTTCCTTTGTAACGTCGCGTATGGTAAAATCGCCTACCAGTTTGTATTTACCATCCCCTACCTTGGTCATCGATTTGCTTTTAAAAGTGATTTTGGGGTATTTGGCCGCGTTGAAGAAATCGTCCGATTTTAAGTGTTTATCGCGGGCATCGTTATCGGTGCTAATGCTGTTAACATCTGCCCAGAAATCTATTTTAGCGTTGGTAAAGTCGTCGCCGTTGGTTTCCACGTAAACATCGTAATTTTTAAATTCCCCGGTTACGTCCGAAATCACCATATGGGTTACCGAAAAATGGACTTTGGAGTGCGCTTTGTCTACTGTCCATTTTGTCTGCGCAAATAAAGGCGCCGAAAAGAGAAGCATTACTAGGAGAAGATTTATTTTTTTCATTTTTTGTACCTTTTTTTTAGTTTTTTCTATTTATATGTTGTAACATGAAAACAATAACTTCCAATCTTCCTAAAAAGTTCATTTCGTAAAAAAATAATTCTTATGTCCCTTAAAATCTTTATTTTGGCATGGTAAAAACTGGAGATTATATGGATAGAATCACTTCCTTTAAAGCTTACGATATAAGGGGCAAGGTTCCTTCGGAACTTAATGAGGAGCTTGCATACAAAACGGGTTTTGCCTTTGTATCACTTCTTAAATGCAAAACCGTTGTAATAGGGCACGACGTTCGAAAGTCTTCCGAAAGCATTTCGGCCTCGCTTGCAGAAGGCATTACAGATGCCGGGGCCGATGTAATTGACCTTGGGCTGTGCGGCACCGAAATGATCTATTTTGCAACCCCCTTTCTAAATGCCGACGGGGGTGTAATGATAACCGCAAGCCATAATCCCCCCGAATATAACGGACTTAAATTCGTTAAAAAAGGCTCGGTCCCTTTCGGATACGAAAGCGGTTTGAAAGAAGTTGAGCAGATGATTCTTCAAAATAATCTGGGTACTAAAGCACCGGTTAAAGGGAGCATTAAAAACATCGATATAATGAAGGAGTTTATTACAAACCTCCATAAATTCTTTAAAAAAGAAAAAATTAAGCCGTATAAAATAGTAGTTAACGGAGGCAACGGATGCGTTGGCCCCGCATTAGATGCTTTGGAGCCGTTCCTTCCTATAAAAATGATTAAAGTTTATAACGAGCCCGATTCCAATTTCCCGAATGGGGTTCCCAATCCCCTTTTGCCCCAAAACAGAAAACCTACTATCGACGCGATTTTAGAGCATAAAGCCGATTTAGGGGTTGCCTGGGACGGTGATTACGACCGCTGTTTCTTCTTTGACGAAAAAGGGAATTTTATTGAAGGCTATTATATTGTGGCTCTTCTGGCTAAATCTATTCTTAAAAACAATCCGGGGGAAAAGATTGTTCACGACCCCCGTTTAACCTGGAATACGGTTGAGGAAGTTGAAAAAGCAGGGGGTAAAACGGTTGTATCGGTAAGCGGACATGCCTTTATTAAACAGAAAATGAGGGAAGTTAACTCCATTTACGGGGGGGAAATGTCGGCCCACCATTATTTTAGGGATAATTTTTACACCGATAGCGGCTTAATACCATTCGTGCTTGTGCTTCAGCTTATGAGCGACGAGAACAAGCCTTTTTCGGAATTGGTTGAGGCTATGGTTAAAGCATTCCCCTGCAGCGGCGAAATTAATTCCGAAGTGGCCGACCCGAAAGGCAAAATTGCCGAAATTAAGGAAAAATACAAAGACGGCAGGCAGGATGAACTCGACGGCATAAGCGTTGAATACGATAACTGGCGCTTTAACGTTAGAATGAGCAATACCGAGCCCCTTTTAAGGCTTAATGTTGAATCCAGGGGGGATGAAAAACTGATGAATGAGAAAACCGAAGAACTTTTAACTTTAATAAGGAAATGATTTCTTTATATTAGCGCTTTTAGTAAATTGAACTTATAATTTATTAAACCGTCTTAAGGGAAAGTTTTAATATAAAAGGAGACATAAAATGGCTGAAAATGAAAAAGCAATTGACGTTGACAAATTACTCAAAAATAAGCTTAAATCGGTTAGTATTGGCGCTTTAGAAAACGGGATAAGCAAAGTTGTAAGCGAACTGGTAGGAGAGGATTATAAATGCACAATCGGCGAAGTTAAATATACCCTTTTCAGCGGTGCCGATTTCCACGTTAAAATTGAACTTACCTACAACCCCGAAGAGTAGTTTAACCCGCATTTTACGGGCCGCGGCTTAACCGCGGCCTGATGTTTTTACCCCCTTTCTCTATTCGATTTTTTCCCATCCTTTATATTCATTCCGGCGGGAACATGCTATATTTCCCTTATGTTTAATTATTTAAGAACGGGGATAATCATTAATTAATAAACATATTTACAGGGAGGAGAGAAATGAAAAACTTATTGCTTGTTCTATTGTTATGTACTGCCGGATTTATATTTGCAAACCGGCAGAATAAACAGGAAAACCATTCAAACACAGAAAAAGGGATTATTGGCGTATGGGAGGCACAGAATTACAAAGGGGCAGCCGCCGGAATAAGAGGAGATAAAAATCTTTACGACGCCCTTTCTTTCGAAATTAAAGCCGGACATAATTTTATACTTACAGAAAGGATTAAAAAGGATTCGAAAGAAGTTGTTTTTACCGAAGCAGGTACCTGGAATGTTAAAGGGAATGTAATAGAATTCCATTATTCGGGTAAGCCGGTTTATAAAAGCGGCGGCAAAGAAATAAAATTTAAATCCGGTCCTAAACCGGAACCCCGCACAATTGTTTATAAGTTTTCCAAACCGGATGATAAATCGATAATTTTTTACACACCAAAAGCGGGAATGAATGAGGGCATTACTTTTGTGAAAAAATAAAACTCTTCAGCCGCCATTTGCAGAAAAATAATTATTCAATTCAAATTTTAATAGCCGGTCATTATTTATAATGCCGGCTATTTAATTATCTCGATGTATTAGAACCGGGGGATGCGATATCCCCGTCAAATTCAATCTTGCAGTAATCAACTGCGGCAAAGGCCTGGTTCGGGTTTTCGGCCCTTATTCCAATTACAAGCTTGCCGCTTGCAGTAATATTCCCTTTAACATCCAGAGTAATTTCATTAAGATAGCCGGCACCTGTGCCCCCCGAGCTTTCCACAGCGGCTACTCTTTCCCTTACCGTCTTGGCAAGAATTGTTGTATCCATTACCGATACAAAATATTTGAGCGCCGAAGTATAATCGCTCTTCTGGAATAGCTTTATCTTTAAATTGGCCGTCCTTATGTTCGATATTCTTCCGCCGAAAAATTTGGCAAGGTCGAATACTACAAATCCGTTCTGAGGTGTGCGGTAAATCTTGTCCCCGTTCGAAAGCGAATCGAATGTGTAGCCCAGCTTTATCATGCTGAATAATGAATTGTATGTTGTATCCTTAAGGTTCGTATCCATAAAAACAGTATCGGCAGGCATCATTTTATGCGTTGTAACCACTTTGGATAACGAATGCACATATCCGTAATTAACCACCCTTCCGGTCCATACCGGAGTGCCCGATGTGTCGGTTGGCGCGGTCGGGGTGCCGGTTGATGCCGTTGTGCATGCCGCAAGAACTAAAGCTATAAGCATAGCGGCATAAAATTCTATGTTGGCTCTATAATCCATAATCAATTATCGAATAATTTCATTATACTTTTAATAGCATCCGGCTATCTGCCCGACAGGAATTTTATTCTTTCCACCACCGTGTCAATTTCTTCTTTAGTATTATAGAAATGGGGCGAAAAACGGACGTACCCTTCCCTGAATGAGCATTTAATGTTTTCCTTTTCCAGAAGAAGAAAATTCCTCTGCGGACTAGGCATATCAATTGTTACTATGCCCGAAAGATGCTTATCCTCCAAATCTTTATTTAAAACAGTCTTAATGCCTGCCTCGTTAAGCTTGTTTAAAAAATAGCGGGTATTGCTTAAAATATTCCTTTCCACATTCTCCATTCCGTAACCAAGGAATATATCCAGCGAAGCGTCTATTGCCGCCATTCCTATATCATTATAGGTTCCCGTCTGGAACCTCTCGGCCCCCGGCAGAAGTGTAAGGTTATAATCAAGCATATTCCATGGGTCCACAACCGAAGTCCATCCCACTATTTTCGGCTTAATTCTCGTTTGGAGTTCCTCTGTCAGATAAAAGAACCCGAGCCCCTGCATGCCTAAAAGCCATTTATGGGTTCCCCCTGCAATAAAATCGGCTTTAATATCGTTAACGTCAATTCTTACATTACCTCCTGCCTGAATTACATCCACGCAGAATGTAATCCCTTTCCGCCGGCACAAATCCCCTATTGCGTTTACATCGGCGCGGTAGCCGCTTATAAACTGCACCATACTTATGGAAATCAATTTTGTCCTTGGCGTAATAAGCTTTTCAATATCCTCAATATCCGCCATACCGTTGCGCGATTTTGCAAAATCAATTTCAACCCCGTATTCCTTTAAGGCCATAAACGGGTAAACATTCGAAGGGAATTCTATGTCGTTAAGAATTATTCTGTCCCCATCTTTCCAATCCAGCCCCTGTGCAAGAATGCTTATTGCGTGCGAAACATTCTCGCACCATGCAATTCTTTCGGGGGATGCATTAATTAATTTGCCCGCCTTTTCTTTTCCGCTCCTGCTGAATTCCATCATCGCGTCGAAATTTGAGACTTCCCCTCCGCTGCGCACCGCCAGATGATTATTTATCCTTTCAACCACGGGAACAGGCAAAGCGCCTATGGATGCGTGGTTAAAATAAATCTGTCCCGTTTTTAAATACGGAAATAATTTCCTTATTTCTTCCATTTAATATTCCCTCTTTCTCGAATAAAATTTATTTTTATTTAATAAATGTAACAAATGCCGGCTAAATTCCGTCATACAATCATAACAAACAGGAATATTATGAAATCACTTATTTTTGCTCTCGTTTTAATGTATCCTCTATACATTACTGCACAGAGTGCCGAAGAGATTCAGAAACATGCCGCCAAAGTTGAAACTGAAAGGGTGGCTTTGTGGAAAGACGGCAGGTTCAAAGACGCAGCGGCCCTTCTTAAGAAGGAACTGCTTTACTTCAGCTCCCTTAACGGCGATACCCGCGCCCTCTATAATTCTTATAATTACGGAACCCTTTATAATATAGCCTGCGCCTATTCGCAGGCGGGCATTAGCGATTCCGCCATTGCCTATCTCGATAAATCGGTTGAAGCGGGGTTTTCCGACTTTACAAACGCCAGCGCAGACCCCGACCTCTTTAACATCCGCAACGATGCCCGGTTTAAGAAAATATTAGCCTCAATAAGGGAAAAAGGAGATTACGATTATATACTTAAAAAGTACGGCGCTTACGAAAAAAGCAGTAACCCGGCGCCCCGGTTTACTTACCAGTCCCCCGATTCAAAAGGGCTGGTTAATTTAAGGACCAAGTATAACCTCGATTCTGTTGCGGGCAACGGGAATGAAATATCGCGCTTCATAAATCTTATGAAATGGGTTCACAATTCGGTAAAACATGACGGCGGCTCCACCAATCCTATTATTAAAACAGCCGACGCGCTTATTCAGGTTTGCAAAAAGACGGATAGAGGCGTTAACTGCAGAATGATGGCTACAATACTTAACGAGGTCTATCTTTCCATGGGGTATAAATCGCGCTTTATTACATGTATGCCCAAAGGGGAAAAATTTGACGACTGCCATGTAATAAATGAAGTTTATTCAAACACCCTGAAAAAATGGCTCTGGATGGACCCCACGTTCGAAACGGTTGTAACCGACGGAGAGGGAAACCTTTTAAGCATACGCGAAACCCGCTACCGCCTTGTAAATAACCTTCCCGTTAAAGCTTCCGATGAAATTAATTGGAACGGAGCGCCTTACTCAGGCGGCGGAGATAAATACCTGCATTCATATATGACTAAGAATTTATTCCGCTTTTCAATTCCACTTAACAGCTGTCAGGCATTCGAAAACCGCCCTGCCTCGGAAAGAGTTTATTTGGATTTATATCCGGTCGGTTATAACCCTACAAATGTTCAGTTGGATAAGATTACTAATAACAATTACTATACAACAGACGATGAACAATTCTGGGCCGGTCCGGTGAAAGACTAGTTACAGCATATAAAAAAATGCCGGCTTAAAGCCGGCATTTTTTAATTCTATATAAGAGTTTTTTTATTCTTCAGTTTTTGCCCTCATTGCATCCCATATTATATAAGCGCAGAGAAGTGCAAACATAATAAGCGCGAGAACCGAGGCCGAATTGGATTCCGCCCATTCGCTCATATATACACTGCCAAGATTGTAGCTCTTCATTACTGTCTTGAGAATAACGCTTAAAACGCCGAACAGAGCTCCGCCTGCAATAAAGCCGCTTGCTATAAGGGTTCCTTTATCGCCCCTAGCCTTATTAAGGCTTTCATCCGTTGAACGGGTTGATACATAATGGGCAATCAAGCCGCCTACAAGCAACGGCACGTTAAGTTCCTGGGGCAGGTACATACCCAATGCGAATGCAAGAGCCGGAACTTTCAGCATGGTAAGTATTAATGCAATCATTGCCCCGGCAATATAGAGCACCCACTGAACCGGCTGGTTCGACATGATAGGCTGGATTACCGCAACCATGGCATTTGCCTGCGGGGCCGGCAATGCCTTATCACCTACGAACCCGAACTGCGAATTCATTAATTGCATAATAAGAATTGTTATTGCGGCCGAAACAGTAATACCCAGGAATTTCCAGCTCTCCTGCTTATAAGGGGATGAACCGAGCCAGTAGCCTATTTTCAAATCGGTTATGAAAGAGCCTGCTACCGATAATGCCGTGCATACAACACCGCCTATAATAAGAGCAGAAAGCATTCCTGCAGTGCCCGATAGCCCGGCTGACAGAAGAATGATTGAGGAAAGGATAAGGGTCATAAGGGTCATTCCCGATACCGGGTTGTTCCCTGTAATTGCTATTGCGTTTGCCGCAACAGTTGTAAAGAGGAATGAGATTATCATTACAACAAGAAGGCCTATTAAAGCCTGTACAATATTGTGTACTACACCGAAAAGGAAGAATATAAAAACTATCACTGCAACCGCAAAAAGTCCTACAGCTATAATTTTCATCGAAAGACCGCGCTGTGTTCTGCGTGTATCCGATTCGGCCACCTTTCCGCCGCCGAGCTCTTTTGCGGCCAGCGAAACAGCCGATTTAATTATTTTTGATGAACGGATAATTCCTATAAACCCTGCCATTGCAATTCCGCCTATGCCTATGTGGCGTACATAAGTCTGGAATATCTGCTCGGGGGACATTTCCTTAATCAGAAGCGCGGTGCTTCCAATCGGAGATGTCACAAAATCGCCTATGTAGGCAACAAGAGGAATAAGCACGAACCATGAAAGGAAAGAGCCTGCAACAATTATCATAGAGTAGCGGAGGCCTATAATGTAGCCGAGCCCCAGAATGGCGGCGTGAACATCAAGCTTGAAAATCAGTTTTGTCTTTTCAACTATCTTATCTCCAATTGGAACAACGGCGGATGTAAATTTATCTGACCAGAGGCCGAATGCGTCAATTACAAAATCGAACGCGCCTCCCAATAGGCCCGCCAGTACAAGCACTTTAGCCTGATTTCCCCCTTTCTCTCCTGTTACGAGAATTTCAGTTGTAGCAGTCCCTTCGGGGAAAGGGAGCTTGCCGTGCATTTCGGATACGAAATATTTCCTAAAAGGCACGAGGAATAATATTCCGAGGAAACCGCCTAATAGAGTGGCAAGAAACATCTGGAAAAAGGAAGCGTTAAGATTTAATATATACATTGCCGGAAGAGTAAAAATACCCCCTGCAACAACCGCTCCCGATGTAGAACCGATCGACTGGATAATCACATTTTCGCCCAGGGCATTATTTCTGGATGCCGCTTTGGAAATACCCACCGCCATTATGGCTATTGGTATTGCCGCCTCGAACACCTGTCCTATCTTTAACCCCAGATAAGCCGCGGCTGCCGAAAAAAGAACCGCCATTACCAATCCCCATGTAACCGACCAGGCATTTACTTCGGGATATTCCTTAGCCGGAATCATAATAGGAACATAATCTTCCCCCGGTTTCAGTTCGGTGTACGCGTTTTCGGGCAAACCCTGCACTTTGGTTACGTGTTCACTCATTTACTTCTCCATTGAGTTTAAGATTCTATACAATTAAATAAAAGCTTCTTATTTATTCACCGGCATTTCAGCGGCCGGTTTATTCATGTCGGTTTTACTGTAATCCAGTTCCGAGCCGAGAACGCTGTGGGGAATAAGATATACAAGAAACATTACAACAGCGCCTATAAGGACAAGCCTTTTCGGATTTTTAGATTTATTCAGCCTGAATAATACTATAAGCCAGGCTATCATTGCAATTAAAGTCTTATTGTCTGTAAGGTCAAACCCGAAAGGCACGCCGGTCCAGAATTCCCCGAATGCGTAATACTGCATAATGGGCCCGAATATGAATCCGCCCAGGAATAAGAATCCTATGGTCCACAGCGTATATTTCTTAAGCTGCGGCGCGTTATTAAAAAATTCCATTCCCGTTCTTGTGGAAAGGAGCATTGCCATGAAAATAAGGATTACGTGCGGAATAAGAACTATTGGAGGAACCGGATCGCGGAAACGGATTACCATTTCCCCTTCCTGCGGAAGGGCAACGGCCTCATTCCCTTTTGAGATTTGAACCTTGTATTCAAGTTTTCCGGCGGCCGGCTGTATCGGCAGTTCGGCTTCAAGCTTGCCCCCGTTCTGCTTCATTTCAACTTCGGTAAAAGGGTCTGCTGTTTTAAGTCTTTTCCAGCTTAATTTACCCGCTGCCGAAGGATCGTTTACATTGATTGAAACTATTGTATGGGGCTGACCGTCGCTGCTGCGGGGAAGAGAATATTTAATAGTCTCTCCTCCTAAAGTGAATTTACCGCTTACCGGATACGATGGCCCCGTTACTCTTTGGAATACCGCTAAAAATAAGGTTAGAATTACTGAAACAGTCCAAAAAAGTATTTTCTGCTTCATAGAAGCTCCCCCATCGATTTTTAAAATGCATCAGCCCAAACATAAGGCTAAGTATATAATATAAGCAACTATTAATTTAAGTAATTTTGACACCGTCAATGGCATTAATTAGTAGTGCGCTGAAAGCTTTTTCAGGAGCAATTCTCTCATTTTAACCCGCCCCAGTAAAAGAATATCCGTTATATGGCTTTTACTTTTTTTTGTATGCGGCGGCAGGTAAATTCATAATTAAGGGGAGTGTTCCCCCGGTATCTGTAATTTTTACCCTGCTTCCATTTGTTTAATAATTTCTTAACTGATTCTCTCCCCTTATTTGCTTAATTTTAGGTAAACAATTTTGAAAGACGCGCAAATGAGCAAAAAGAAAATTCTCTTTATCGGCGGATCGTTGAACCAGACTACTATGATGCATCAGATCTCGCAGCACCTTAGGGAATACGACTGCTTTTTCTCCCCCTACTATGCCGATAAATTCCTCGATTTTCTGGCGCGCAGGGGAATACTCGATTTCTGCATTCTTGGCGGAAAGTTCAAACAGAGTACACTAAATTATATTTTAAGCAATAACCTTAATCTGGATTATCGGGGAACAAAGAACGATTACGACCTCGTATTCACAGGCTCGGACCTTATAATTCCGAAGAATATAAGAAAGAAAAAACTAATCCTGGTTCAGGAGGGAATGACTGACCCGGAGAATTTAATTTATTATCTGGTAAGATATTTAAAGCTCCCCCGCTGGATTGCAAGCACATCTACAACAGGCACTTCGGACTTGTACGACCTCTTCTGTGTAGCCTCGGAAGGATATAAAAACCACTTCATTAAAAAAGGGGCAAAGCCGCATAAAATAGTTGTAACCGGAATACCCAATTTCGATAACGCCTCATCATACCTGAATAACTCATTCCCCCACAAGGGATATGTTATGGTTGCCACTACCGATATGAGGGAGACATTCCGTTACGAGAACAGGAAAAAATTCATCCTCGAATGTCTTAAAATAGCCGGCGGCAAACAGCTATTATTTAAACTTCATCCCAACGAAGACGCCCTACGCGCCGAAAAGGAAATTAGCATGTACGCCCCCGGCTCGCTTGTTTTCACTTCGGGCAATACGAATGAAATGATTGCTAACTGCGATGTGCTTATTACAAAATATTCTTCGGTTGTTTATATAGGGCTGGCATTAGGCAAGCAGGTTTATTCATATTTTAACATAGAAAATTTAAAAGAGCTGATGCCAATTCAGAACGGAGGGGCCTCGGCTGAAAATATTGCCGCCGCCGGCATCGCTCTTATGGCTCACCCCGGCAAAATTGAACCGGGACAGTTAAATTATTCACTAAAGCTTAAAGAAGCATTAAACCATCAATAAAATGGATTCAGGCAAAATTGTTACGGTTATTCAGGCAAGAACAGGCTCTTCAAGACTGCCCAACAAAGTAATGCTTTCAGTATGCGGCAAACCCCTCCTCTTAAGAATGGTTGAAAGGGTTTACAGGGCAAAACTTGCCGGCACCGTTGTAATTGCGACTTCAACACGGAGCGAAGACGACCCTATTGAAAACCTGTGCGCCAAAGAAGGACTCAACTGCTACAGGGGGCACCCAACGGACCTGCTGGAAAGGCACTACCGGGCGGCTGTTGAATACGGCGCAGGCGCCGTTGCTAAAATTCCATCCGACTGCCCTCTTATTGACCATACAATTATAGATAAAGTATTCCGACATTTTATTGATAACGATTTCGATTTTGTGAGCAACCTGCACCCGGCTACATACCCCGACGGGAATGATGTTGAGATTTTCACATTCAAAGCCCTTGAAACGGCATTTAATGAAGCCGTTAAAAATTTTGAAAGGGAGCATACGACTCCCTTTATATGGGAAAGACCCGATAGATTTAAAATTGGCAATGTTGTTTGGGAAACCAAACATGATTTCTCCTCTACACACAGGTGGACTATTGATTATGAGGAGGATTATATTTTCATACGGAGCGTGTACGATGAACTTTACGAGAAGAAAAATGATTTCGGGCTTTACGATATCCTGCGCCTTCTTGAGGAAAAACCTTATATACACAATATTAATAGGAAGTATGCCGGCAGATACTGGTACGATAACCATTTAAATGAATTAAATAATATTACCGAATATAAAAACAAGCGTAAAACAGAATGACAAAAGAAAAGAAAGAACAACTTGAGCAGACGGCGCTAAACGTACGCGCACATATTCTGGATATGAGCACAAACGGAGGCTGTTTTATAGGCGCTTCGCTATCGTGGACCGACTTATGCGTTTACCTTTACAAAGAATTTTTGAACATTACCAAAGAAACACTTAAAGACCCTTCGAGGGATTATCTTTTCCTTTCCAAAGGGCATACGGTGCCAGCCCTCTATGCCACCTTTGCAGAACTCGAGTGGATTGAAAAAGAGAGGCTTAAAAACCACCTTAAGACTAACGATTTTATTTACTGGCATCCCAATGTGAACATACCCGGCATCGAATTCCACTCCGGCTCTTTAGGGCACAACCTTTCGGTCGCTTCGGGGGTGGCTATTGACTGCAGGCTTAAAGGGGGAAAGAACAAGGTAACTGTTGTAGTAGGCGACGGCGAACTGAACGAAGGCTCGAACTGGGAGGCTATTCTTGTAGCTTCGGCATATAAGCTCGATAACCTGCTTGTAATTGTCGACAGGAATAAATTCCAGGCAAATATCGAGACGGAAGACCTTATACCCCTTACCCCTCTGGATGAAAAGTTCAAATCATTCGGCTGTGCAGTTAAAAACATTAACGGGCACAATTTCGGCGAAATTGAAGCCGCTTTATCCTCATTCCCGTTCGAAAAGGGAAAAGTCTCGGTGCTTATTGCAGATACAACCCGGGGCAAAGGAATACCGAGCATTCAAAGCAGGGCCGACAGATGGTTTGCCAATTTTTCTGCAGATGAGATTGAACTGCTTAAAAAAGAGCTTTACGCGGAACACCAAAAATAATTTTTGAATTAAATTTTAAAGTGAAACCATGACATACGAAGAATTATTACTTGAACTTGTTACAAAAGACAGTCGCTATGTGGTTATGACTTCGGAAAACCGCGCGGCTATGAGGAATATTACATCCAGAATAAAAGATAATTTTATAGATACCGGCATAACGGAACAGACACAGGTAGGCATGGCCGCGGGGCTTGCCTTAAGGGGGCGAATTCCAATTGTGCACGCCCTTGCCACATTCATTACAATGCGCTCGTTCGAATTTATTAGAACCGACGTAGGAATACCAAATCTGCCCGTTAAAATTGTTGGGGGCGTGCCCGGATTTCTATCGGACGGCAACGGCCCCACCCACCAGGCAATTGAAGATATCTCAATTATGAGGGGAATTCCGAATGTAAATATCTTCTCCCCTGCCGATGAAGATGAACTTCTTAAAGGGTTGCCCGAAGTGCTCGCAAGCCCATCCCCCTTTTATATTCGCTACAACAACACTAAACCGGTTGCCGGACATTCAGAATTTAAAATTGGGCGCGCGGAAATATTAGGCGAAGGAACCGATATTGCGCTTATTGTACACGGTTTCCTATTCGCGCAGGCATACAAGGCAAAGGAAATTCTTGAAGCGGCGGGGAAATCAGTGCGCCTTATAAATATGCGCACTGTTAAACCGGCAGACGAAGAGGCCCTTATTAAAGCGGCTGATGAATGCAGGCTGCTCGTTACCATTGAAGACCATTTTATTACCGGCGGACTTTATACCATACTAGCCGAAACTCTTCTTAAAAAGAGGAAAACGGCGGATGTGCTTCCCTTTGCCCTTGAAAATAAATGGTTCAAGCCGGGGCTTTTAAACGACGTGCTTGAATATGAAGGTTTTACAGCGCCCCAAATTGCCGCTAAATGCCTTAAAAAGTTTGATAATATTTAAAGTAGAATGTATAATATAGAACGGATTTACTTATTAATGGGAATTTGAAAAATGCCTAATAAAATTTCACTTACAAACGATTTTCCTGTGATTGATAAATCGAATCAGCTTTATAGCCGCGCCGTTGGTTTAATACCTTCGGTAACACAGACCCTTGCCAAAGGTCCGGGGCAATGGGTAAACGGAATAGCCCCGAAGTATCTGGCAAAAGGGAAAGGCTCGCATGTTTGGGATGTTGACGGAAATGAATATATCGATTTTCTTATGGGGGTAGGCCCCCTTTCGCTCGGCTACTCGTACCAGCGCGTTGACGAGGCAATTAAAAAACAGCTCGATGACGGAATCACTTTTTCCATGATGCATCCGCTTGAAGTTGAAGTTGCCGAACTGATGCGCGATATAATACCCAATGCAGACGCGGTGCGCTACAGCAAAACAGGCGCCGACGTTACAAGCGCGGCAATCCGCCTTGCGCGCGCCTACACAGGCAAAAACAAGATCCTCTGCTGCGGCTACCACGGATGGCACGACTGGTACATAGCCGTAACAGCGCGCAACAACGGGATACCCGAAGCCGTGCAGGCCATTTCATATACGTTTAACTACAACGATATCGATTCGGTGCGCAGTTCAATAGATGACGACGTGGCCGCAATTATTCTTGAGCCGGTCGTTTTCGAAGCACCTAAAGATAATTTTCTCCATAAACTTGCCGACCTGTGCGATGAGAAAGGAATCGTTCTTATATTCGATGAGATGTGGACAGGATTCAGGATGGCACTGGGGGGCGCTCAGGAATATTTCGGCATTACCCCCGACCTTGCTACCTATTCAAAAGCGGTAGCCAACGGAATGCCTATTTCAATCCTTACCGGAAAGAAAAAAATTATGGAACTGGCCGAAGAGGATATCTTCTTTTACACCACATTCGGCGGGGAAGCACTCTCGCTTGCAGCAGTTAAAGCCACCGTTGCCGAAATAAGGGAGAAGGATGTAATTAAATTCCTTGCCGCGCAGGGGAGTAAACTTAAAAACGGATACAATGAAATAGCTTCAAAACTGGGTCTCGATTATACACGGATGACCGGATACGACTGGCGCTCGGTTGCGCAGTTCGATGCCAAGGGGGGGGATCCGCTGGTGCAGAAATCGCTCGTTCAGCAGGAAATGATTAAACGGGGGGTTCTGTGGCAGGGATTTTTTAATATGTCCTTCTCACATTCCGATACCGATGTTGATTACACCCTTCAGGCGCTCGAACAATCGCTTGAGGTTCTTAAAAAAGCAGTGGAAGAGAACAGATTAAAAGAGTATCTTATCGGCCTTCCTGTTCAGCCTGTGTTCAGGAAAGTGGATAATTTTAATATGAAACCGCTAAAGAAATAAGGGATGCAAATGGATTTATTCTCGTTAAAAGGAAAGACCGCTATTGTAACCGGCGCGGCAGGCTTAATAGGCAAAGAACACTGCAAAGCTTTAAGCGATGCAGGGGCTAATGTTGTTGCGGCCGACCTTGACGAAGATAAATGCGCACTGCTCGCTTCAACATTAAAAACCGGTTCGATGGGAATTAAGCTCGATGTAACTTCCCCCGGTTCCATCAAGGAAGCGCGCGAACGCATAATTGAAAAGTTCGGGCATATTGATGTTCTTATTAACAACGCGGCAATAAATGATATGTTCGAAAATCCGAAAGCGGCTTTAGAACAATCCAAATTTGAGAACTATCCTCTTGAACTGTGGCAGAAATCGGTTGACGTAAACCTTACGGGAGTTTTTCTCTGTTCCCAGATTTTAGGCGCCGAAATGGCCAGACAGAAAAAAGGAAGCATTATAAATATTGCGTCCACTTATGGAATTGTAGCTCCGGACCAATCGCTTTACATTAACAAGGATGGGAAACAGTCGTTTTACAAGCCCCCTGCATATTCAGCCACAAAAGGGGCTGTTATTATGTTCACCAAATATCTCGCTTCTTATTGGGGAAGCGATGGAGTTAGGGTGAATACATTAACCCCGGGGGGAGTTGAAAACAGCCAGGACGAATTTTTCATCGAAAAATATTCTTCAAAAACCGCTTTAAAGAGAATGGCGGCTCCATCGGATTACAGGGGAGCTGTTATTTTTCTTGCAAGCGACGCCTCCGCTTATATGACGGGGGCTAATCTAATTGTTGACGGCGGGTGGACCTGCCTGTAATTCTTAATATTAATATAATCTTATTCCGAGGTAACTATTTATGGCTAAAAAGAAACTGACCAAAAGTGATTTATTAAAGAAAGCTTCAAAAATAAAATTGTTGTTGACCGATGTTGACGGTGTGCTTACCGATACCGGTGTTTATTATTCAGCCGACGGCGAATTACTGAAACGATTTTCAATACGGGACGGAATGGGAATTGAACGCCTCCGCTCCGTTGCCGGAATTGAAACCGGCATTATTACAAGGGAAGATACCAAGATTGTATCGAGCAGGGCAAAGAAACTTAAAATTACAGAACTTCATTTAGGCGTTATGGATAAGACCGCGGTTCTGGACGATATAGTTGTGCGCAAAAACCTCTCCACTTCCGAAATTGCTTTTATAGGAGACGATACAAATGACCTTGGGATTATGGAAAGAGTTGGCTTAAGCGCATGCCCTAACGACGCCACTAAATTTGCCAAGGAAATTGCGGATGTAATAGTTGAAAGCAACGGCGGCCACGGCGCTGTAAGGGATTTATGCGAACTTATTATTGAGGCAAGAACCACTACCGAAACCAAAAAGAAAAAAGGAAAGAAATAAGGGATGAGGAAGCTGAAGGTTGGCAGCAGCTTTATAGGAGACGGCGAGCCGGTTTACATTATAGGCGAAATAGGAATTAACCACAACGGCTCGCTTGAACTGGCTAAGAAACTTATAGACGGAGCGGTATTTGCCGGATGCAACGCTGTAAAATTCCAGAAACGAACCCCCGAGATATGCGTGCCTAAAGAACAGTGGAATATAGAACGCGATACGCCGTGGGGAAGAATTACTTATCTTGAATACAGGCACAAAGTTGAATTCGGGTTTAAGGAATATGAAATTATTGATGATTACTGCCGCGCAAAGGGAATAGACTGGTTTGCCAGCCCCTGGGATGTGCCGTCGCTCAATTTTCTTCAGCAGTTTAATCCGGTTGCCTATAAAGTCGCCTCCGCTTCAATAACCGATATTGAAATGCTGGAAAGACTGCGCGTTTCGGGGAAACCGGTTTTCCTTTCCACCGGAATGAGCAGTATTGAAGAGATTGAAGAAGCGGTTAAATTTTTAGGAACGGATAATTTAATGATTGCCCAGTCAACCTCAACATACCCCTGCTCTCTTGAAGAATTAAACCTTAATGTAATAAAGACCTACAAAGAAAAATT
>DAHYUM010000019.1 GCA_027398005.1 bacterium | reverse complement strand
AGTAATCCATTCGGGGGTATCAACACCGCTGTGGCGGAGCATAATTTTGGTCATTTCCTTATCCATCCCCAGCGCGCTTGCAAGAATGCCAGAACCGGTATATTTAATTCCCCTCAATTCAAGCAGCGATTGGATTGTACCGTCTTCCCCCCAGATACCGTGCAGAGCAAGAAATGCGCAGTCCACATTATCGAATAATGGAGAGTTTATAATTTCGATATAATTTTTGTTGGACATCAGTTCTTTTTTATCGGGCCCGAAAAGTTCCTCTTCATTCCCCGGCTGATTCAACCCGTAAGCCGGGTCAATTGCAATTACCTTATAATTCATACTGCGGAGGGCCGCTAAAATAGATTTTCCGGTAGATTTAGAGACTTCCCTTTCGGGGGAAGAGCCCCCCAGTATAAGGGCAATGGTTATGTTTGAGTTATCCATAATGTTCAATAGTTTTAATTAAATTAAAGTGCCTTTATTAACAGCGTCTTTTTCAACAGCTTCCATTATTTTTATATTTATAAAAGCATCGCGCGGCGTAATACCCGGTTTAGAATTTTTAAGAATAACCTTTTGAACCTCTTTGAGTATATGCACCTGCTTTGCGGCTTTAAAGCGGAAAGTTTTCTTCTTTTCCCCCCTTAAATCGATAACCAGTTTTGAAGGGATATTTTTCTTGCCTATAAAGTCTTCAATCCCGATTGAGCCGTCGTACCCTATAATCTCAATTCTGTTAAAAGCTTTTCGGGCGTTAAACGAAACATTGAGCTGGCAGTACCCCCCGTTTTCGAACTTCATGATAGCCGAGGCATAATCTTCAACTTCGCTTTTGTAAATAATGTTATCGGTAAATCCTTTAACTTCGGTAATTTCTCCGTTAAAAAAGCGGAACAGGTCTATTAAATGAGTTCCTAAATCCCTTAAGGCTCCCCCTCCGCTAAGTTCTTTTTTAAAACGGAAGTTATCCCCCGGATGAAAATCGATATTAAAATTTGCTGATATAGAGACAATTTTGCCTATCATATTCTTATCGGCAAGTTCCTTTGCTTTAAGAATAAGGGGATGGAAGCGGTAGGGGTAATTAACCATAAGAGTAATATTGTTTTGCCCGCAGACTTTAATAACCTCTTCGGCCTGAGCCGAATTAAGCGTAACCGGTTTTTCGCATAGAATATTTTTACCCGCATTGGCGGCTTTAATAATCTGTTCGTAGTGGTGGGCATTTGCGCTGGCTATATAAAGAATTTCGAAATCCGATTTGAGGAACTCGTCGAAATTTGAAAAATTATTTTGCGCGCCGAATTTATCGGCAATGAACTTGGCTCTTTCGGGGGTAGCGCTGTAAACCGAAACGAGCTTGCTTCTTTTAAGAGTCTGCAGTGCGGGCAGAAAGGTTTCTTCCATAAATTTGCCGCACCCGGCTACGCCCCATTTTACTTTACGGGGAATTCTTGCTTTAATATTTAAATGTGGTCTCGATATCATAATTAAAATTTAATTTTTTTCATCAGTTTATTAATCGGATCGGCGTTCTGCATAATAAAGAAATGTATTGCAGGCACATTTTTGTTAAGCAGTTCTTCAACCTGCTTAGCCGTCCATTCAACTCCAATTTCAACAACCTGTTTATCATCCCTGGCTTTAATAATTTCTTCAGTCAGGTCAGGTGGAATGTCTATATAAAAATGTTTCGGAACATTAACCAGCTGCGATTTAGATGTAATAATCTTAAGCCCCGGAATAATAGGAACCTTAATCCCCTCTTTGCGGCAAATATCCACATAATCGAAATAAGCCTGATTATTGAAGAAGAGCTGAGTAACAATATAGCAGGCGCCGGCATCCACTTTTTCCTTTGTATAATGGATATCGGTCATAAGGTTGGGCGCTTCGAAATGTTTTTCGGGGTATCCGCTGGTTCCTACGCAGAAATCCATCGGTTCGGCATCGAGGAGTGAATCTTCAATATATTTCCCCTCGTTAATGTTCGATATCTGCTTTATAAGGTCAACCGCATACTCATTAGCACTGCGGCCGAACTTAAGTGGCTTCTTAAATCCGCTGTCGTCCCCCCTTATAGCAAGCACGTTATCAATGCCAAGGTAATTCAGCTCTATAAGAAAATCTTCCGTTTCCTCTTTGGTGAATCCGCTGCATATAACATGAGGCACCGCATCAACATTGTACTTGTTCTGTATAAGTGCGCAGATGCCTAATGTACCGGGGCGTTTTCTCTTAATTTTCATCTGATACCCGCCGCTATGGGTCTCCTCGTAAACAACTTCGGCGGCGTGGCTGGTTATATCTATAAAGGGAGGATTGTATTTTACAATTTCGTCAAGCACGTTCATAAGCTGTTTTACATCCCCCCCTCTTGTAGGAGGAATAATTTCGAAACTTATGAGTGTGTGGTTAGCTTTTGACAGATGTTCAATAACTTTCATATGCACAATATTTTTTTTGTATTCTTTAATTTACAATTTTATTTAATAAACCGCCCTTACAATTTATTCATGTCTAAGGGTAAGAAGCTCCATCTGCCTGGTTTTATCTTCGTCTAGATAGGCTTTATACATTTTTCCGTTAAGCCAGTAACTAGTCATATCCTTGTAATGGGGGCTAAGAATATGCCCCGACTGCCCTGCAGGCAGAACATACTCGAAAAAACCGGGCCTGTTAAAATCGTACACAAACCGCATCGAAGGGCCGAGCGTTACATCGTAGGGGGAAACGAATGAATATTCGGTATTGAATACGGTTGTACCGTCCCCTCCAATTTCATATGGTCCTATATCGCCGAAGTGATCGAACAGGGAGGACCGGCCGTGGAAAAGATGTTTGAATGTAATTGTATGCAGTTTGCCCCACTGCCACTTTTTCATATCGGGGCCCAGCCTGTTTTCAAGCTCTTCCAATGCATCGGCAAGGCTGCGCCTTATAATTTCATCCCTTCCTTCAATTTGGGAAGTATTACTATCGTCGAACCATGAAGATTTATTTTCGCGCAAAAGTTTCTGCACCACGCGGTAAGGAATGTTGGCCAAAAAGATGAATTCGTTAAAAAGCTGTTCCCCCATTTCATCTTCGAAAATGTTTTTCATAAGGTGCTGAAAGAAAGAGGCATAAATTGAAGGCACGCCGCTTTGGGGATAAAGATACGGTTCCCATTTGCTTAACAGGTTAAGGGCATCGCTAAGGTTTTTATCGTTTATTTTTATCCCTTTAAATGCCGGTGCTATATATGAAACAATTTCCTTTGCATAGGGGGAATAAATATCATTCTGGTATTTTACAAAATCATCGGCCGAATGGCGCGGCTTGGAATTGAGCAGTTCCGTAATTCTTTCGATACGCGAAGCCGGCTCCCATAGATTGGAAATATGATATTTGAAATCGGCTACTGTTTTATTGTTTGCCGATGCGAGATAATTTTCCTTAGGATTGAATACATTCGGCATTTCATCGTAGGGCACAAAACCGCGCCAGTCGCTTGCAGATGTGGTACCGTCGTACACAAAAGCCGGACTTACAAAATTACGCACGGGAAGTTTTGCGGCGCAAACATACCCTATATTCCCCTCTTTATCGGCATACATAAAATTCTGCCCGGGCACGGTAAAATTCCTAAGTGCCTCTTTAAACTCGTTCCATCCGCCAGCTTTGTTAAGGGAGAAGATGGCCTTAAATTCATCGCTCGGCTCCAGAGCAGTCCATCTCATGCTCAGCGGCGGCTTATTAATGCCCGAAGTGTTCATTAAAAAATTATTTGTATGTATATCGGAAACAAGGGGTCCCCTGTGAGTTTTCTTAATTTCAAAATAGACCGTGGAAGAATCCTTTACAATTACCGAATCGCGCGCGACTGCAAGAGGGCGCCACTGCCCGTCTAAAAAGTAATTAGACTTAGTGCTGTCCAGTTTTTCCAGGTAGAAATCGGCATCGTCTGCCATAACATTTGTAGTGCCCCAGGCAATATTTTCATTTTTGCCAATAACCACAGCGGGCAGGCCCGGCAGTGTAAAACCTTCCGCATTCCAGCCGCCCCCCCTGATAACAGCCACAACCCATTTGCCGGGGGCCTGGAAAGCAAGATGCGGATCGTTTGCAAGAACCGGTTTGCCCGAAACTGACATATTGCCGTTAACAACCCAGCTGTTTGAGCCGATGTGTGTTCCGGTAAAGCCCATAAAACTGCGGTACATACGGTCAACTTCCACCATTCCATCAGGCACATAAGCAAAGTTCTTAATTCCGGGGGGAACAATAAATGGGGCATTCTGCGGATAATCGGGTATAACATCCAGCGCTTTATCAATGCC
Source organism: bacterium (assembly GCA_027398005.1). GTDB lineage: Bacteria > Bacteroidota > Ignavibacteria > Ignavibacteriales > Melioribacteraceae > JAEXUB01. The sequence goes on along the minus strand of DAHYUM010000019.1, from coordinate 22,795 downwards.
CAGTTTCTGCACAAGGTGAGTATATGCAATATCGGCCCACCAGCTAATGTTGAGCTCCCACGCCATAAGCTTTGCAATTACAAGGCTGTGTTCCGGTTTCCATGGGTACGGTTCATAATTTAAGAGTGAAAACTCAATCTGGTATTTGCCTTTGGCATCGCGTATATAACTGTTAACCCCCTTTGCGTATGCCTCAAGAATCCTTCTTGTATCGGCGCTTAAATTTGGCAAAATCTGCTTAACATTCTCATACAGGCCGAGGGTTTTAAACATTTTATCAACGGGTACTGTTTTGCTCCCTATAATCTCGCTCAGCCTTCCTTCGCCGGCGCGCCTGAGCATATCCATCTGGAAAAGCCTTTCCTGAGCGTGAACGTAACCGAGCGCGAAAGCGGCATCCTCATCGCTGCCCGCATAAATATAAGGCACGCCGTTCTTATCCCTGTATATTTTAACATCCTGCTTAATTCCGGCTGCGGTAATTTCGCCGCTGTACTGCGGAAGGGACCTTTTTACCAGCTTGACGGTAATAAAATAAAAAGCGCCGGCAAAAATAATAAGCGAAAAAAATATGCCGGTAAATATTTTCACCTTTCTATTCATTTCCACCACATTATTTTAAATGTTAACTTACTATTGTTTAAATTTACAAAAACGAAACTACAGGGGCATAAATGAGCGAAACAATAACTCTCCTATCAGCGGCGCTATCTGCAATTTCATTGTTTTTCCTTTACTTAATTTATAAAAAAATAAGCTCGCAAAAAGATACCGGGGCGGATGATTTTTTTATAAGGGTTGAAAAGCTGGTTAAGGATGAAATAGGGCGCAACCGCGAGGAGGCTTCGCGCAGCGCTAAAGAAAACCGGGAGGAGCTTACAAACAGCCTTAATCTGTTTTCGGAAACGAGCACTAAAAGAATGGCAGAACTTACGCAAAGCAACGAACAGAAGTTCGATAAACTGCAGGATAAAATTGAAGCGCAGCTTAAGCACATTGTAGAAAACAACGAGCAGAAACTGGAACAGATGCGCGCTACAGTTGACGAAAAACTCCATTCCACGCTCGAAAAGAGGCTCGGGGAATCGTTCAAGCTTGTAAGCGACCGTCTTGAAGCAGTGCGCGAAGGGCTTGGCGAAATGAGAAACCTTGCAGTTGGCGTAGGCGACCTGAAGAAAGTTCTTACAAATGTTAAAACACGCGGCACATGGGGCGAAATTCAGCTTGAAAACCTGATTGAACAGATTTTAACTCCCGAACAATACGCAAAAAATATAGCTACAAAAGCAGGCAGTGCAGACCGAGTTGAGTTTGCCGTTAAAATGCCGGGACGCGGAAATAAGGATGAAGTATGCTGGCTTCCGATAGACGCAAAATTCCCGATGGATACATTCCGGAACCTTCTTGACGCGCAGGAGAAAGGGGATGCCGTACTTGTGGAAGATGCCGCGAAAGCACTTGAAAACACTATTAAAGGGGAAGCAAAAACAATCTACGATAAATATCTCGATCCCCCTAATACTTCAGATGTTGCACTATTGTTTCTGCCGGTAGAGGGGTTATTTGCCGAAGTGCTTAGAAGACCGGGCCTGTTTGAAAAGATACAGAACGATTATAAGGTTATATTAACCGGACCCACTACTATTGCCGCAATACTCAACAGCCTGCAGATGGGATTCAGGACACTTGCAATTGAAAAACGCTCAAGCGAAGTATGGACAATACTGGGAACCGTTAAAACTGAATTCGGTAAATTCGGCGATATATTAGAAAAGACACAGAAGAAACTTGAAGAAGCAAGCAAAACAATTGAAGACGCCTCGAAAAAAACACGCACAATACAACGCAAACTAAGGGATGTTCAGGAACTGCCCGCGGGCGAAATTAAACTTGTTGAGGGGGAAGAGGAATAAGAATTGTTCTTCTATTTACACTGAATTTAATCCGTGTAAATCCGTGTAGAATTTTTCCCTTGCACACAGAGGGACACAAATCAAACGGATTTACCCGGATTTTTGTTTATGCTCAATTTTTAATATAATTTAAAACAGGCACAACATTATATTTAAGCGAACCTTTTAAAAAATCGTTTAGAAGGAATGCATGCCCCGCCCCGAAAATAACTAGTATCCTATCTTCATTGCTTTCTGTAATCCTTCTTATATTTCTGAAAATTCTCAAATTCCTGTCAATCCACGAGGCTGAAATCCAGTCGGCCCCGGCGTAATCATATTCCTTCTCCTCAAATGAAGAGAGCTCATTAAGGTATTTCGCATTATCGAGCGCAAGGTTTCCGGGCGAGTTCAATCCGCTTAATATTTCGGTAATCGATTTATACCCGCTTTCCCCTTTTCCGTTATCTTTTTGTGGTTCATTCCTTTTAAGTGCCAGAAGAGAATCGGTATATTTTTCATATTCTGTTAAAAGATTTTCCTTCTCCTTTCTAAGATTGAAAACCGTTTTATTATCCCCTGTAAAATAGCCGCTAATGTTCCCCCAGGCATCTATGCAGTAAACTTTGGGCAGATTAAGAATTTTTGCCAGCTTAAACCCGAGCTGATAGCTTTCATTAATCGGCAGGTCGAAATTGCCTTTAAGATATTCCTGATACAGGGAATCGGTATGCCTCTGCGACCAGGTTTTAATTTCGACGGCTATTTTGGTGGGCTTATATTTTTCGAGCAGCGTTACAAGTTCCTCAATTTCACGTTTTCTTTCCCCGCTTCTAAAATCAATCTGGTCTTTCTTCTCAATTTTCGTCCGGTCATTATTAGGATAGGCAAAATGGAATACCCCGAGAATCATTACTTCGGGCTTAGAAATATTCGTTTCCTGAGCGGTTATCTTTACCGCAAAGCTTAATGTAATTACAGATAAAAACAGCAGCATCTTTTTCATGGCGCACACTCTCTAGTTAGGATTTTGAAGTTAGACGGAGTTTTGGGTGGATTTGTTACGGAATTTTAAAAGCTTATGACCTATTATTGGGGTGTGCGCTATTACTTCCCTTTTTCTTTAGCGAATATCGATTTTATTTTAGCCAGATTATCCTTATTCACCAGAATAAGGACGATATCCCCTTCCTCGAGCACGGAGCCGCCGCTCGGTACAAGAAAATTTTCGTCGCGGTTTATCATTGTAATAAGGCAGTCCTTCGGTAACCCAAGTTCCACAATTGTTTTCCCCGCTACATCGGCGTTGAAAGGGACGAATAAATCAATCAGTTCGGTATCGGTTCCTTCAACAGGTTCATACTCAATTGGGTAATTCTTCTTTTTAGGCAGGGGTTTATCTACCCTTAAGAACTTTGCCACAGGGGATAAAGACCATCCCTGCACCATAACGGATGAAAGTACTACGAAAAATACAATGCTGAATATAAGGTCGGCATTGGGAATATGCGCCAGAAGAGGAAAAGTAGCTAATATAATGGGCACCGCGCCTTTAAGTCCAACCCACGATATAAATGCTTTTTCATTCCATTTGAAAGGAGAAAAACTTAAAGACAAAAACACGGCGGCCGGACGTGCGATAAACATAAGGAATAATGAAAGCCCCATGCCTATAGTAAAAACACCCAGCAGGCGCGAAGGAAATACAAGCAGCCCCAAAGCAAGGAACATAACAATCTGGCTTAGCCATGCAAGACCGTCAAAGAAACGGAGAAGGCTTTTTTTCTGTATAAAATTTTCGGTACCAGCAGTAATGCCCGCAATATAAACCGCAAGGAATCCGCTCCCCCCTAAAAGCGCGGTAAAACCGTAAATAAAACAGGCGTAGGCAAGGGAAAAAACTGGATAGATGCCGTCGTGGCGCAGTTTTAATTTATTAAGAATAAGTGCCATAAGCTTGCCGAAGAAATACCCGAACAAACCCCCCAGCCCCATCTGGAGAAGAAAAGTCAACGCTATATTTATAATTCCCGTTTTAGGAAAATTTATCAGTTCTATTAATCCCAGCGTAAGGAATACCGCCATCGGGTCGTTACTGCCCGATTCAAGTTCGAGCAGAGAATTTACTTTACCCTTGAGACTTAAACTGCGTGTGCGGAGAACGGAAAAAACCGCGGCCGCGTCGGTTGATGATACAACTGCGCCTAAAAGCAGTCCCTGCTGAAAATTAAATCCGAATACGAATTTAAGAAACAGCCCCACAAGCAGAGCCGTAACAAGAACGCCGATAGTTGAAATAATAACCGCTTCCTTGGCAACATCTTTTACCGCGCTCCATTTAGTCTCGAGCCCTCCCGAAAAAAGTATGAATACAAGGGCAACAAGCCCTATAGACTGTGCGGTTTCGGCGTTATCGAATGGAATGCCGAGCACACCTTCGGAACCGGCAAGCATTCCAATGGCAATAAACAATACAAGCGAGGGAAGCCCCAGATTATCGGAAAATTTTGCAATGGCTATGCTAACCAGCACAAGGAATGAGAATACAATTAAAAAATATTCAATAAATGCCATAAATTCCTTCCGCCCGGCTAATTTGTACGATAATAAATGAAAAAAAGGGGAAAAATGAAAGTCCTGCCCTAAATTTAGAACCATTCCCCTCCTCAGCAAGCAATTCACCGATTATTTTCATCCGTTCGCCGATTACCCTTACTATATTATTGACTATGGGAATATTTTTGTAGCGGAAATTATAGGAGGCGATTATGTCACAAAATAATATGTCAGCCAGATGGATAATAGGAGTAGTTCTGCTTGTACTTGGCGGAATGCTTCTTCTTGAAAACGTGATGGATATGAGAATTTTCCACCTTTATCTGCCCTGGTGGGTTTTTTCATGGCATTCCATAATGATAATCTTAGGCATTATCATTCTTGCCACAACCTCCAATAAAACGGCGGGATTAATAGTGCTTGGCATCGGGGTATTTACAATGCTTCCCCACTGGTGGCCTCTGCTTCTTGTATTGCTGGGTATTTACCTGCTTACAAGAAAGGAAAATTCAAGCTTCAATTTCAATAATTCCAATTTATCGGGCAATGTGGATCCCGATATGATTGAGGTTGTAACGGTATTCGGCGGATGCAACAAAATATTCCAGTCGGATAATTTTAAAGGGGGCACAATATTCGCCGCTTTCGGCGGTTCCGAAATTAACCTTCACGGATGCCGCCTTGCAGAAGGGACTAATGTAATTGACGTAACGGCTATTTTCGGCGGTTCTTCAATTCAGGCGCCCAGCGAATGGAACATTAAACTTGATGTAACCCCTATATTCGGCGGCATAAGCGATAAAAGAATTAAAAGCCCGAACATTGTATATGACGAAACGAGAACACTTCTTGTTAAAGGCGTTTCAATTTTCGGCGGCATCGATATAAAAAATTAAAGGAGAAAATTATGAGAAACTCTAGCTCGAGGAATATTGCGGGAATTGCACTTGTGCTTTTCGGTGCCCTTTGGTTCCTTTCGAACCTGGATATATTCTATTTTGATATATGGGATTATTTCTGGCCTTCTTTCTTTATTGCAGTGGGAATTATTCTTGCGGTTAAAGGAAGGGCGCTATTTATAGCTACCTTATTCATCTTCTTCGGGGCTATAAACCTTGCTTCGCGGCTGATGTTTATAAGCAGCGACTACCTTTTTTCCAATTACTGGCCTATTATACTAATAGCCCTGGGCATGCTTATTCTTTTCAGGAAAAAGGATGGAAGACGCGATTTCAGATACAGCGAAAGACGCGAATCGAGGCGCGGCAGAAGGCACGAATTTTCCCACCCGTTCGATAACAGCCAGCCGGGTAACGGACAGAGCCCGGAAGGACAGAATGATAATGAAAATAACCGGGATGAAAAGACAAAAGATGAAAGCGGTTATTACTATTCAGGGTTTAACGATAAGTACAACTACGTTCCCAATCAGTCAACTCCGGTTGACATGGACAGGATTGACGAAGTGGCCATTCTTACAAGCTGCCGTAAATTCGTTACCTCGCAGAACTTTAAAGGGGGAAGGGTTACTACTATTCTCGGCGGCGGCATTATTGACCTTACGGGAGCTAAATTGGCCGAAGGGGATAATGTAATTGAATTTACTTCCATTATGGGGGGTATGACTTTCAGAGTGCCCCAGGATTGGAAAGTAATAGTAAACGTACATTCCATTTTCGGCGGATTTGAAGACAAGAGAAGATTTTTCAGGCAGGTTGAACCGAAAGGGAATGCAACGCTTATTATCAAAGGAACCGTTTTAATGGGAGGCGGAACGGTTACTTATTAAAAAGGAAATTTGGGGGAAAGAAATAAATAATGAACGCGATTAAAACTGTTAGTGTCTTTGGGGCAAGCGGAAGAGTTGGCAAGGAAGTGGTTAAGCTTTCTCTTCTGCAGGGCTTCAAAGTTAAAGCCCACTGCAGATTAAACTCAAAATGCGAAATTAAACATGAAAATTTGTCCATTTTTAAAGGGGAAATTTCAGATTACAATCTTATAAGGGACGTGATAGAAGGAAGCGACTGCGTTATAATCACTTTGGGGCAGAGAGCCCCTTATAAAGATATTTTCTGCGGCAAATCTACCGGAATGATTGTTAAAGCGATGGAGGAAACGGGGGTAAAGAGGCTCGTTTGCCTTACAGGCGCTATGATTGGTGAAAGCGAAAAAAACCTTACATTCCCTTTTAAAATGATGAAAAAGATGATGACCCGGAAACGCCCCGAGGTTTTTGACGACCGCGCTGGTCAGGAAGATGCGGTTATTCAATCGCCGCTTGACTGGACACTTGTTAAACCGCCTCGGCTTATAGAAAACGGCGAAAGGAAAATCTTTATTTATTCCGAAACCTTAAAAATGGGTCTTTCATCATCAATCGGTTTCGACGATCTGGCGGAATTTTTAGTTGAGCAAATCACTTCTAAAGATTATCTTCAGAAAGCTGTTTATGTTAAATATTGATCCGGCGGGAGTAAAATGGTCAATCCGTACATAAGAAACAGAAAAATATTTACGCTTTACGCCCTTCTTTGGGGCATTATTGCCGCGGCCCATTTTTCAATTGTAGTTTTCGCGCTCGGGGTTAACCTTACATTTGCCGCCATAGAAGCCGTTGTGTTTAATACTATGTACCTTGCAATAGGCGTAAGCCTCTGGTACACCGCAAGCTATAATTCAATTGAGAATTACTCCCCCGCCAAAATAGTAACCAACCATTTCTCGGCGGCGGTTATTACTTCGGCTTTATGGGTGGGGGGCTCTTATTTCCTTCTTACTTCACTCATCATTTCGGATAAACCGTATAAGGATCTGCTGTATCACTCGATAATCTGGCGCTTTTTAATAGGGATTCTTTTCTATTCTGTTATTACCGCCATTAATTATGTAATAATTTACTACAACAGTTTCCAGAACAAACTCCTCCGCGAAGCGGAGCTTAATACATACGTTAAAGAAGCCGAGCTGAAGTCGCTTAAGTATCAGATAAATCCTCACTTCATTTTTAACAGCCTTAATTCAATAAGCTCCCTTACAATGACCAATCCCGATAAAGCCCGCGAAATGACAATTAAGCTATCGCAGTTCCTAAGGAGCACTCTTTCAAAAAACGAAAAGCAGAAGAGCCGGCTTACCGAGGAAATTGCCAACGCTAAGCTTTACCTCGAAATTGAGAAAGTGCGCTTTGAGGAAAGGCTTGAATTTGAAGAAACAATTGAAAAATACTGTTCCGAAATTGAAGTGCCGAGCATGATACTTCAGCCCCTGTTCGAAAATGCCGTTAAGCACGGCGTTTACGAAAGCATAGATAAGGTGGTAATCAGCCTTAAATGCTCGCTCGAAAAGGAATACCTAAGGTTAACCGTTACAAATAATTTCGATCCCGAATCGGTTTCTTCGAAAGGGGAAGGAATAGGCTTAAAGAACATTAAAAGCAGGCTTAAGCTTATTTATAATCAGGAGAACCTGCTCGTATCTAAAAAAGAAAACAACAGATTCACGGTGGATATTTTTATTCCCCTGCCGCAAAGGAAGGTTGAAAATGAGTAAGATTAAAGCAGTTATAATTGACGATGAAAAATTAGGGCGCGATATTATTAAAAATTATCTCGTCCGGTTCGATGTAATTGAACTGGCCGCCGAATGCTCGAACGGTTTTGAGGGAATTAAGGCTATTAACGATCTTAAGCCGGACCTTATTTTCCTCGATATCCAGATGCCTAAGATAAGCGGATTTGAAATGCTCGAAATTATTGAAGAACCTCCGGTAATTATTTTTACAACCGCGTTCGACCAGTATGCACTTAAAGCATTCGAAGTGAACGCTACCGACTACCTGCTTAAGCCTTTTTCTCCGGAACGCTTTACCGAAGCGGTGAATAAAGCCGTAAAACAAATTGAAATTAAGGAGCCCTTTGCGGTAAAAGCCGAAGCGCTGGTTAAAACCAACGATGAAAGAGAAGGGTATTTGGACAGGATAGTAGTTAAAATGAACCAGAAAATTTCAATTATCCCCGTTTCGGAAATATCGTACCTCGAGGCGCAGGACGACTATGTTATGATTCACTCGGCACAGGGGAGATTTCTTAAACAGAAAACAATGAGATTCTTTGAAGAGCACCTCGACCCGAAAGAGTTTGTAAGAATTCACCGCACGCATATTGTTAAACTGGATAAAGTTAAGCAGATTGAGCTTTTCGAGAAGGAATCGTACCGGGTTATTCTTCATTCGGGGGAAAAACTTCCGGTAAGCAAATCGGGCTACCAGAAATTAAAAGAAATATTTTAGCATTATCCCCGCTCTCAATTTAAAGAAGAACGGGGATATACTGAACACCTAAAACAAATTCCCATCGTATCTTAACCAGAGATTAAATACCGGCAGATGCTCGGAAGAACCTTTTGCATCCTGATTCATAAATAAGTTCGTATAATCGAATCCGATTTTAAAGGGGAGATTTTTGTTTATGTATTTCAGGGGCAGGTCAATCGAAAGCCCCAAATTTAACTTGAACTTACCCCTTTCGTAAAAGTCGGATAGCTCATTCTTCATTACGCCGCCTAGGTTAATAGCAATAATGTCCATGAATTTCACTTCAAATCCGGCGCCGTAATTATCACGCATAGCTTTTTCTTCACTTCCCGGGTTAATCAAATTCTTATATTCCCCCGATAGTACTAACTCCAGAGTGTTCTCACTTAACTCAGTCGGAATTATAAATCCGTACGAAAACCCGAGCCTCATATATTCAGCCGTTTCCATATCAGTCGTGTAATCGTAGTTATTAACTCCTCTGCTTATTATGTGTACCGGTATTTTCGATTTCAAATCGAGTGGAATATTCTGGACAGAGGCGCCAAGATAGAGCCGGTCTTTTACGCGGCTCTCATTTCCAATTAATGGGCTGTCAATTCTGTATAACAGCCCGAAATCCCCTAAAAGATTTAAATCCCTGTCCGTCTTTGCGTCGCTGGTATTGGATGCTGAAATCATTTTGGAAGAGAAATATAGATTCTTAACAGCAATTCCTGCGCTCAGGTTTTTAATTATCTCCCGCGCATAGCCTAAAGAAACAGAGGAAGTAAAAACTTCAAGCTTTGTTCCTCCAAACATAGCGTGCTCAATATTAAATTTTGTACTGCTCACTGAGAGCATAAAACCGCCTATCGAAGTATTTGCAACTAATCCTGCCGTATTATCTGAATTCACATATTTCGAGTTATCGTACCATGTGCGATTAATGAAATTATAAAACAGATTTGTCCCTTTGATCTCTGAAAGGTTTGCCGGATTAAAAACATAAGAACTTGGAGAAACGGGGTCTGCAACACAAGATTCCCCCAGCGAAATGCTCTTTGCATCAATTATCCGGTCCAGACTGATTCCTTTCAAGGTAAAAGCTGTACTTTGCGCATTTACAATTTGAACAAAAAAAAGAAAAAATATTATGCCTGCATAATATTTCATTTATATCCTCTTATTTAGTTGGTGGGCAAGTTTTTTAAATGCAAGGCAAAAGTATATACCCTTTTTCACCTAAAAAAGGTAAAAATTTCCCCCCAAAGTGGAATTTTCACTCCCGGACAAATTCATATTCTAATTCAGTTTTTGGGAATAAATTTCTGGTTATATAGCCCAATAATGCTTCAAATTTTTAATAATTATTGTAGTTTCACCTGCCAATTTTTATATTTTAAGATGTAAATTTGAAGAGGAAAGGATTAATATGGATAAGGACCTTCAATCAGTTCAGGAAGCAAGAAATCTGGCGCAGACTGCCTATAATGCACACCTCGAATTTAAACATTTCAGTCAGGAACAGGTAGATAAAATTGTTAAAGCCATGGTGGATGCCGGTTTTAACGATGCCGAAAGACTCGCAAAAATGGCGCACGAAGAAACAGGATTCGGTAAAGTTAAGGATAAGATAACCAAAAACCAGTTTGCGACAAGAAACGTATGGGAATCAATTAAGGATCTTAAGACCGTAGGCGTAATAGACGTTCAGAAAAACGGCAAAATTGTTAAAATTGCCGAGCCGATGGGAGTAGTAGCGGCATTGGTACCGTCAACCAACCCCACTTCAACGGCTATGTTCAAGGCTATTATATCCCTTAAATGCCGCAACGGAATAGTATGCAGCCCGCATCCTAAAGCCGTTAAATGCACAATGGAAGCATTGCGCGTTGTTACCGAAGCGGCAGAAAAAGCAGGCGCGCCTAAGGGACTTATTCAATGCCTAAGCACACCTACTTTGGAAGGAACCGACGCTTTAATGAAAGATAAAAACACGGCTGTAATACTTGCCACAGGAAGCACCCAGATGGTTAAAGCCGCTTACAGCTCGGGCACTCCGGCATACGGAGTAGGGGCAGGCAACGTTCCCGCATTTATTGAAAGGACTGCCAATGTTGCCAAAGCTGTTGCCGATATTATTTACGGAACCACATTCGATAACGGAACTCTATGCTCTTCGGAACAGGCTATGATTGTTGACCGCCCGGTAAAAGAGAAAGCCATTGCCGAGGCAAAAAAGAACGGCGCGTATTTTGTAAATGCCGATGAAAAAGCCAAGCTCGAAAAAGCAATGGCAAAAGGGAAAGGAATTAACCCCGATGTGGTTGGCAAACCGGCTGCATGGATTGCTAATTATGCCGGATTTTCGGTACCCGAAAATACTACAGTCCTTATAGCCGAATGCAATAAAGTAGGGTGGGACGAACCGATGTCGATTGAAAAGCTTTCACCTACACTCGCCTTCTATGTAGTTGACGGATGGCTTGAAGGATGCCACAGGGCAATTGAACTGCTTAAATTCGGCGGCATAGGGCATACAATGGTAATCCACAGCAACGATAAAGATGTAATAATGAAATTCGCGCTGGAAAAACCGGCTTTCCGCATCTGCGTTAATACCCCCAGTTCAATAGGCGCGGTTGGCTACAGCACCGCTTTAACTCCATCCCTTACACTGGGCCCCGGAACATGGGGTGGTTCAATTGTATCGGAAAACGTTTCGGCAAAGCATTTAATGAATGTTAAAACTTTGGCTTTCGAGGTCAATCCGGTTAACAGCGGCGCCTCGCTCAGCTCGTACGATTCATCAGTTTCGGTTCCCGGCTCATCATTCCATTCTACTGTTTCGGGGGGGGGATTTACAGAAACAATCGAGGAAAGGCTCCGCGCAAGGGCTGGCAACCCCGCAGTCGATCCTTTTACCAAACCGAATAAAGAGGTTAAAAAAGGAAACGTTTACGGCGCAGGCATTACTGAAGATGAAATTACAAAGATTATAAAAGATTTTAACTATAAAAAGTAAAATTTTCACTTTTGGCTCTACCCCGCCCGTATTATAAACCGGCGGGGTTTTTTATTTTAAAGCCGCCTCTCCCTTAAAAATGTAAAAAACCTCAAAATAAATGTTGTAAGCCGGAACAATTTAGTATATTTCGACTGTTCAAGCATAAAGGTCGAACAAACAGGAATATAATATGGCAGAGCAGATATCTAAAGAAAAAGAGAATTCAATTCTTGAAGCAGCGCGTAAAAGGTTTGCCCATTACGGCTTTTCGAAAGTAACCGTTGAAGAGATTGCCGCCGATGTGGATATGGGGAAAGCTTCACTTTATTATTACTTCCCTACCAAGGAAAGCCTGTTCCAGGCTGTTCTGGCGCAGGAGCAGAAGGGCTTTATTAAGGAGATGGAAGAGGTAATAAACAGTTCAATACCTGCTTCGGAAAAACTGAAGGAATGCATTAACAAACGCACGGTTTACTTTCACAAATTTCTTAATCTTGGCACCCTGGGGCTTCACGCCTTTATGGATAACAGGTCGTTCTATAAAAAGTTCTTCCTCGATTTTGAGAAGAAGGAACTGGAACTTGTAAACAGGATTATAGACCTTGGCAAAAAGAGCGGGGAATTCAGAAACGACCTCGATAAAAATCTTGCTACGCTTATTTTACATATTCTTCACGGCCTGCGTATTAGAACCCTAAGGGTAATAAAGGGATATAACCCCGATGAAGAAACCATGAAGGCGCTTCAGATTGAAACCAATCTTGCCGCAAAAGTTTTAATTAATGGCATCTTAAAATAATTTCCGCCGAATAAGCGATGCGCGGGATGAGGATTAAACAGGTATAAATAAATTCTATTCCGTGTACCTGTCCAGCTTAAATTTTTCGCCCAGATAAAGTTTGCGTACATCCTGGTCTTCTGCCAGGTCGTGCGCAGTACCATCCTTAAAAATCTCTCCATTAATAAGTATATAAGCCCGGTCAACAATGCTCAAAGTTTCGTGAACGTTATGGTCGGTTATTAGAATGCCTATTCCCTTATGCTTCAGGTTATGCACAATGCTCATAATATCTTCAACTGCAATCGGGTCAACGCCTGCAAAGGGTTCGTCCAAAAGAATAAAGCTGGGCCTGCTTGCAAGGGCGCGGGCAATTTCGGTCCTTCTCCTCTCCCCTCCGCTAAGCTGAAATCCCTTGCTCTTTCTTAAATGGGCAATAGAAAGCTCCTCAAGAAGCTGTTCCATTCTTTCCTTTCTTTCCTTCTCGGTAATCTTCATCATCTGCAGAATAGCCATTATATTGTCTTCAACACTCAGGCGGCGGAATACAGAAGCCTCCTGCGGAAGATAGCCGATGCCCATTTTAGCCCTCTTGTACATAGGCTCTTTCGAAATTTCCTTATCCTCAAGAAACACCTTCCCTTCATCGGGGGATATCATTCCAACAATCATATAAAATGTGGTTGTCTTTCCTGCGCCGTTAGGGCCTAAAAGCCCTACAACTTCCCCCTGCTTTACATTTACCGAAACGTGGTTTACAACAGTGCGTTTCTTATAAACTTTTTTCAGGTTCTCGCTTCTTAAGGTTTGGATATTTTCCATTTTCGTTCTTAATTATTTCGTCAAGTTCAATAAGCGCCTTTTTAATTGCAGGCATTTCAAAATCTTTTTTTACCGGCCTATCCTTATAAATTATAAAGCCGGGTAATGTAAAATCTTTTTCTTTTCCTAAAATAACATTTTCCGGATGATATTCGCTTACTACCGCGCCGTATAATTTCACATCGTCAACTTTTTTATCGGTAAAATACATTTTACCCCTTTCCGAGCTTGCCTTAACCAGTCCGTTCGGCTCTTTATTATCGTACATATAATAAATGCTCAGCAGTGCCCCTTCAATATCAATTCTCTTTATCTCCCCGGCGTCAAAATTCATATAAATTTTCCTGCCCGACATCTGGTCGTACCTGAATTCGTACCCCTCGTTAAGGGAAAGCATAAAAGCGTTCTGAAAGACTTTTATCAGTTTAAGTTTCTTCTGCTCCATTTCGATGTAAACCGAATCGCCGTAAAGCTGTGAGTTTTCGTACCAAACTACAGGTGGACGGGTATCGTTTTCGAGCCTGTAAGTGAATATCCGGTTCTCTTTCCTGAAAAGTGTGGTAAGATTGTTAACCGCGGCAAAATTGGTCCGGAACATCTTAACCGAATCGGAGGCTACAAAGCGGTCCGTGCTGTCCTGGTAGGCCTCCATATCCTTTGCCGAAATGTAGAGAGTATCTGCTTTGCCATCGGCAGTAGAATCTATTTGAATAAAAACCGGATTAACCGAAATTTTAGAATATCCGGTAGAATCGTTATTTGCGAATCTGCCCGCGAGAATAATTGATTTATTTAAGGGATTAAATATTCTTACATTGTTAAATCCGTATGAAACCCGTGTCTTCCGGTTGTGAATAAGGCTGTCGGCAAAAACAACCGAAGAGGTATCGCTTACAACCACATTGTTAACCGCAACGGCGCTGTCGCTATCCCTGTAATATGTAAGATGCCCCGCCCTTAGATTAGAGTTTTTATCGGACATATTCACATCGCCGGTAAAATCGGCCTTCTTTTCGTTAAAATAATAAAAGCCTTTAACTGCTTTAAGATTGTAGTGGCTGTCGCTAAGCTCAACGCCCGCATCGGAATAAACCGTTCTTGTATTGCCCCAGTAATGGCCGCGCGGTGTTTTAATTGTAATTGTATCCTGCACGGCAACTACATTGCCAATCAGCTCTGCTTCATTTTTTTCATAATAATCTTTAGCGGTATTGCAGGTAATTTTAAGGTTCCCCTGGTAAATTTCAACATTGCCTATTACCTCCCTATACCTCTCTCCCCCTTCATCAATATTTTTGAGGCTGTCCCCTTTTATAAAAAGCCTGTCGGTCTGCGCTTTTACAATATTTGCCGGGGTTAAGAAAAAGAGCAACAAAACCAGGGAGGGAAGAAATTTAAAGAAATACCTGCCGTATTTTATGGCGCTATTTTGAAAGCGGATTTGAATCATTTTTTGGCACCGTTATCTTTTACGGTAGTATTAATTACCGGCTTGAATATAACCCAGTTCCTAATATTCTGGTCCGATTCAAATCCATAGCCCTGAAGGTCTTCCTTTTTGGAATTAACAGTTACAAATTTGTCGGTTGCAATCTTGCGGTCAAGCCTGCGCCAGGTAAGTTCCTGTGTCTTTAATGTCGTCCCGCTGTCGTTTACGGCAACAACATTGCCTATTGCATACATTTTATTCACATTATCGTCAACCTTGCCGCTATCTGCGGTAAGACGTGTTGCAATTGTCTGTGTCGAATCGTAAAAATCAACTTTCATTTTCTGCAGAAAAATAACCCTTCTATCCCTGTAATCGGTAATATGGTCTGCATATAAAATAGCGTTCAGTTTCCCGTTATCGCCGTAAATATTCACTTTCGAATTCCAGCTTTCCTGCGTCGGCATTCCGGCTCCTAAAAGGGACTGCTCAACATCGGGATTGACTTTCTCTTCGGTGCATCCTGCAAAAAGGAGAGCAATAAAAAGAAAAACTAATGCGGCGCTATTTTTCAACAGAGGCATCATTTTCTCTGAAGTCCCAGTTTTACAAGGTCGTGCAGGTGAACTAGCCCCTGCGGAATCTGGTTGTCATCAATTACTATAAGGGATGTAATTTTAAATTTCTCCATCACCTGAATTGCAAAAGAAGCAAGGTGCTCAGCTTTAATTGTTTTCGGATTGCGCGTCATTACATCTATTGCCTTTAAGGAATTTATATCGAGGTTCTTTTCCAAAAGCCTTCTCAAATCGCCATCGGTAATAATGCCTGTAAGAACTCCCGCGGAATTAACTACGCAGGTAGTGCCGAGCCTTTTTGAAGTTATTTCGAGAATTGAATCCTTAAGTGATGTCTCTTCGGTAACAAGGGGAATATCGCTCCCCTTGTACATAATTTCGGATATTTTAAGAAGCAGTTTTTTACCCAGAGTGCCCCCCGGATGAAGCATCGCGAAATCCTCAGCGGTAAATCCTCTCATTTCAAGAAGCGCAATTGCAAGGGCATCCCCCATTGCAAGTGCGGCTGTTGTTGAAGAGGTGGGCGCAAGGTCGTGCGGGCAGGCTTCCTCTTTTACATAAACATTTAAAACCACATCGCATTCCTTGCCCAGTTTCGAATCGGGTACGGCAAGCATGCCTATAATTTTAACGCCCAGCCTCCTAAGCATTATAAGAAGGTCGAACAGCTCATCCGTATTCCCGCTTTTGGAAACGATAACAACTACATCATCCTTGCGCACCATACCAAGGTCGCCGTGCAGGGCGTCGGTCGGATGAAGATAAATTGAAGGGGTTCCGGTAGAACTTAAAGTAGCCACAATCTTGCGGGCTATAATACCCGATTTGCCCATTCCGGTAAAGACAACTCTTCCCCCTGCTTTGTAAATCATTTTTACGGCTTTAACAAAATCGGCATTAATGCTATCCATAAGATTGGCAACAGCTTCGGCTTCAATGCTTATTACATTTTTCCCTTTCTGAATTATTTGTTCATCGGTCATATTCATTCCGCCGTTAAAATTTAATTAAACTTTCTCCTGAGCGAGAATTTCATTTAGAATAAAATTAAAAAGATTTTCAACAATTGCGTAGGTAATTACAAAATCTGCCGCTCTTTTTGCCTCTTTATGCGCATTGCTGGGGGCGGCGCTTACCGCGGCCCTGTTAAGAAGCTGAACATCGAACATATCGTCCCCTATATAAAACAGGTTTCCGAAATCGAGCCCCTTTTCGGCAAGAAGTTTCTGAACAGGCGCAACTTTATCGAACATAGATGTAATTATATGGCAGTCGGGTATTCTTTTTAATTCATCAATCAGACGGTCTTCATTCCTTAAGGTAACGATTCCGCATATATACCCTTTTGAATTAAGCATGCCAAAATATTTTTTTATAATCTGTATGCTTTTATCAACCAGATGCGAATCTTCCTCAATATTCTTAGGAACAAGCACTCCTTCAAGATCAAAGAGAAGAACTTTAATATTCCTTACTGCATCAGAGGTCATAGTTTTTCACCAGTCCGTCAATTTTCTTTATTTCGACCAGAAGCCTTTCAAGGCCGCTAAGCGGCAGCTGGCTTGCGGCATCGCTCATTGCCTTCGAAGGGTCGGGGTGCACTTCAAGAAAGAGAGCGTCTATACCAACGGCGGCGGCGGCTTTGGCAAGGTATGGTATAAATTCAGGAGTTCCGCCGGTTACATCCCCAGTTCCGGGCATCTGAACGGAATGAGTCGCATCCATAACAACCGGGTAGCCGAGTTTCCTCATTATAACAAGTGAACGCATATCCACAACCAGATTGTTGTAGCCGAATGTGGTTCCCCGCTCGGTAAAGAGTATTTTATCGTTCCCGGTGGCTTTAACTTTTTCGGCGGCATGCTTCATATCTGCAGGGGCAAGAAACTGCCCTTTCTTAATATTGACTATCTTTCCGGTTCTGCCTGCGGCCTGAAGAAGTTCAGTCTGCCTGCATAGGAATGCAGGTATCTGAAGAATATCCACCCTCTTCGCCGCTTCAATGCATTCAATATCGGTATGCACATCGGTAAGCACCGGCATCCCGAAAGCCTCTTTTATATCGGCTAATATATTGAGGGCCTCCTCATCGCCAAGCCCTATAAATGAATTAACGCTTGTCCGGTTCGCCTTTTTGTAACTCGATTTATAAATATAAGGTATTCCCAGCGAACCGGTTATTTTCTTAATCTCTTCGGCCGTGCGGAACGCTATATCCCTGTTTTCTACTACACAGGGGCCCGCAATAAGAACGAAAGGATTATTCCCGCCTATTTTAATTTTACCTGCTTCTACCATAATCACTTATCAAATAATGTTTTGTCGTCAATTTGTTTTTTTCTATTAATGCCGAACCTTGCGTATGCGGCACCGGTAGCTTCCCTGCCGCGCGGTGTTCTCTGTATAAATCCCTGCTGTATAAGGAACGGCTCGTAAACTTCTTCAATTGTACCGGCATCCTCGTTAACGGCAACCGAAAGAGTATTAAGCCCCACCGGCCCCCCGTTGAATTTCTCTATAATGGTAAGAATAATTTCCTTATCCATTTCATCCAGCCCGAATTCATCAACTTCCAAAGCATTTAAAGCCTTGCGGGCTATTTCAAGTTCTATCGAGTTTTTATTTTCATAGTCTGCAAAATCGCGCGTACGCCTTAAAAGCCTGTTGGCAATTCTTGGTGTTCCGCGGGAGCGTTTGGCAAGTTCATCCGATGCGGTTTCCGATATCTCTATATCGAGAAGTTTTGAAGAGCGCTTTATTATACCGCTTAAAAGGGGGCTTTCGTAATAATCGAGCCTGAATTTAATTCCGAACCTGTCCCTTAGCGGAGCCGTAAGAAGCCCCGCGCGTGTAGTTGCCCCAACAAGAGTGTACTGCGGCAGTTTAATCTGCACGGTGCGCGCATTGGGGCCGCTGTCTATTACAATATCAAGTTTATAATCCTCCATTGCCGAATAAAGATATTCTTCAACAACGGGACTTAATCTGTGAATTTCATCTATAAAGAGTACCGATTTTTCCTCGAGGTTAGTAAGAATGCCTGCAAGGTCCCCCGGTTTTTCGAGCACGGGGCCTGAGGTAACTTTAATCTTTACTCCCATTTCGTGAGCTATAATGTGGGCGAGAGTGGTTTTACCCAATCCGGGAGGGCCTGTAAGAAGAACATGGTCCAAACCCCTATCCCTCTTTTTTGCGGCGCCGATAAAGACTTTAAGATTATCGGTGATTTTTTTTTGCCCGATAAAATCGCCGAATGAGAAAGGCCTTAAATTCTGTTCGATTTTCTTTTCTTCATCATTAACAGCAGGATTGGTGTTTTCCGATTTTCTCATTTCTCGCTTAGCTCAATTTCCAAATTCTGTCTTTTAGGCATAAGTTTATAATTTTTAAAACGGTATTTGATGTAATCGATTGAAAGGACCATACCCCCCATCAAAGCAATCATTACAACTGCCATAACCAGAGTCAGCCCCGGCCCGAATTTTTGATAATAGAACTCGTTGAATCCGGGGAACCAGGCATCGCCGTAAAGGGCTACAATATGCACAACATAAATAACAAGGGAATATCTTCCGAACAATTTAACAACTTTAGGAATATTCTCAACCCTGTGGGCAATAAAACTCATAAATCCGTTAAGGAAAAGGACCACGCCAATACGAAGGGCAATCCAGTAAATGGCATTTACCCAGAGGGGTTCGCCCCAGTTGAAGAAAAATTTAATCTGTTCAAGCGTTTTGCCGGATGCGAATATTAATGCGGCGGCAATCATAAGTTTCATCCCGAATTTCGGGTCCCTTACTTTCTGCGGATCGCTGGCAATTAAACTGCCTAACGCTCCCCCGGCCAATACATAAGCCACCCATGGGAACAATGGAAAGAAGGAACCGCTTCCGGAATACAAATATCCTGCAAAAAGGGGATGAACAAATTTCTGCCAGTTGATAGGCTCAAACAAAATCTGTCCGGCAACAAACATTACCGCCCCCGCAATAAGCATTTTAATATGGTCAATCTTAAATTTCTCGCTTAAATAGGTGAATATCATTACAAAAAGGAGCCCGAATGCAATAAGGTGAAGAGTATCAACTACAAAAAACTGGGCCCACTGTTCCGGCGTTACCGATGAATAATCGAATATCCGGTATGTTGGGAAACGGAGGAAATAAGCGAGAAGGATTAAGGTAAAAAATCTTTTAATTCCCTTCTTGACCCTCGGGTTATCGGCAAATTTTTCGGGACGCGATTTAAGAAGATATGTAAATGCCACCCCTGCCGAAAACATGAAGATTGGGGCCGTAAACCCGCGCATAAAATTCCAAATTCCAAACAATGCCGAATCGGCGCCTTTATATTGGGGGGAAAGGAAAGAATCTATTGTATGCCCCTGAAGCATCATAAAAACAGCCCAGGCACGCATTAAATCTATAAATATAATTCTGCTGTACTTTTTCTCTTCCATCTGACTGAATATTTAAAAAATGTGATATACTAAGATAACTAAAGAAAGGGACTAATTAAATAAAAAAGGACAAGGTGTTTTAAAACAAAAACCCCCTAAAAAAGGGGGTTTTAGCAACTTTTTTTTAATTGCGGGGATGGTCTGCAACCCATTTACGAAGGAATTCAATAACGGTGGCAGTAGAGGTTCCGGGGGTAAACAATTCGCCTACTCCCATCTCTTTAAGTTTTTTAAGATCGTCTTCGGGAATAATTCCCCCGCCGAATAATAACATGTCATCAACATCTTTCTTTTTCATAATTTCAAGCACTTTAGGGAAGATAGTCATATGCGCGCCCGATAAAATGCTTATTCCAATTGCATCCACATCTTCCTGAATTGCGGCTTCAACAATCATATCGGGGGTTTGCCTTAAACCGGTATAAATAACTTCCATTCCGGCATCCCTTAAAGCGGCCGCAATTACCTTGGCTCCTCTGTCGTGTCCATCCAATCCTGCCTTGGCCACAAGAACCCTTATTTTCCTATCCATTAATTGCTCCTGCACTTTTTAATATAAATCAAAATTGTGTTTGTTTAAAATAAACACTGTCCAAATAAAAGACAATTTTGCCTTTCCTACTTATTCTTCTCTGCCTTAACATATTTTTCGTAATATTTCCTGGCAAATTCAAGGTCTTCGGGGGTATCTACCGAAAAACTTTCCATCTCTGTTTCAACTATCTTTATCTTCATGCTGTTTTCAAGCATTCTAAGCTGTTCAAGTTTCTCAATCTGCTCCAGGTCGGTTGCCTTTAAGGATGTGAATTTAAATAATGACTCGCGCCTGTAAACATAAAGCCCTATATGCTTGTAAAGGAGCCCGGTCCTTACTCTTTCAAGGTTTGTTCTTGCATCCCTAACAAATGGAATGGGCGAACGGGAAAAATAGAGTGCAAAATTGTTGTAATCGAATACCACCTTAACAACGGCGGGGGAACGGAGTTCTTCTACCGTTGTAATTTTCTTGGCAAGGGTTGCAACCTCTACCTGCCTATCGAACAAAAGAGGGGCAATAGCCTCGTCAATCATTTTGCCCGGAATGAATGGCTCATCCCCCTGAATATTCACTATTATATCGGCGTCCGGTATATCCATTGCCACTGCGGCAATCCTGTCGGAACCCGTTTTAATATCCTTCGAGGTCATTTTAACCTTTCCCCCGAATGATGAAATCACATCGTACAGTTTTTCATCGTCAACTGCAATTATAACATCATTAAGAATCTTCGATTTTTTTGCGCTTTCGTAAGTGTGCTGAATCATCGGTTTGCCCCCAATGCGGGCAAGTGGTTTTCCCAATAGCCTTGTTGAAGCAAACCGTGCCGGTATTATGCCTACTATCATATACTATTTTTTTTAATTGGAAGAAAAACCGAAACTGTTATAAACTCCTTCAATAAAAGATGCCGTTCCGGTATTTGGATTATTTTTTATGTCAAGATGAAGCAGATGATCGAAGTTGCCCCTTTTAGGACTTTTATACTTCAACACATAAAAACTGTTTATATAATTAAGAATGCTTTTCTGAATCTGGTTAAACTGGTCGGTAAGCTGGGATATATCGCTTATCTGGTAATATCCGCTGGTACCAAACCTTCCAAGTATGTAAGGGTCAATTTCATTGCCAAGCCCAACAGTAAAGACGTGTTTATTCTCAACGGCTGTAAGGGCATCGCCTAAGGAATGAGAACCCTGCGTATCGCTTCCGTCCGTAAATAAAATCATTACCCCTTCCCTAATCTTATCCGAAGTCATTACATCGGTCCAGCGCGAGGCCCCTGTAAGAACCGCACCGTATAAATCGGTTGTCGCCTGCCCCAAGGCATACCTGTCGTAAACAGCCCCGTACAAACGGTCCTTGTCTGTAATAAAATCGGTAAGCATAACCACATTTTCGCTGAATGTATAAATTGCCACCTGAACATTAAGTTTAACCCCGTCAATGGTTGAATTGGCAAGGTTATAAACAAGCTGGGAGGCCGCAAGGCGTATCTGATTAATATTAGGCGCAAGGCTTGTGCTGTTATCCAGCATAACAACTACTTTAAGAGTGTCAAAAACATCGGTCTTTTTATTTATCGTAAGGTCCGATTCCGAAACCGAAACCGGGAATCCATCCTCAATCAATTCAAAATCGTTGCTTGTAAGTGTTCCAATCCCGTTGCCGTTAAAATCGAGCACCTGGTAAATCATATTAACAAAACATGGTTTAACCGTTTCAATGCGGTGATTAACAAGCACATATCCGCTCTGCCCCGGATTAATGCTGCTTCCGGTGGTAAAGCTCCAAACATCCCCTTCAACCGAGCCGGCGTCATTCTTGGCAACTACTTTCCAGTAGTATCTCGTATTGGCATTTAGTATGCCGGTATTCACATTTTTAGCCGCCACATTCGAAGCCAGAAGATGCTGAGGCGGATTCTGTGTATCCAGATAGACATCAAAATTGGATGCATTGGATGATTCCCACGAAAGGGTAAGCGACATGCTCTGGTTTGCCGAATTATCCGCCGGCAAAGGATTAACCGGTTTGGTAGTTATTGAAGTCTGCTCGCTGGGGGAATCGAAACTGCACCCCGCGGCAAGAATGACTAACAAAAAAAACGCTATAAACGCATTACTTATTGAAGAAAATTTCATATACCCGTCATATTTCTATCAATAATTATACAAATTTTTTAAGAATTATTAATACGTTTTTGCGCTTTTAGAGGGATTTAATGAACCTGACCCTGTTGGCGATTGATGGATGACTGTAAAAGAACCATTCCACAAGGGGATGAGGTTCCTTATCTGCCAGGTTCTGCTCGGTAAGCTTGTTAAGGGCTTCAACAAACTCTTCCTTTTTCCCGGTGGATTTTATTGCATATTCATCCGCTTCATATTCGAACCGGCGCGATATATAGCTTGATATCGGGGTTTGAATTACACCGAT
>DAHYUM010000199.1 GCA_027398005.1 bacterium | reverse complement strand
TAATATGCATACCGTGGTCGTCTGTTGTCTGGTAATTATCGTATGCCTGTTGGCGTATATCCTGTGTAATAGATTTTTCAGGTATCGGATTCTTGAATAAGGCCTGAACTTCATCCCTCTTCATTTTGGTAATATCCTGCTGAGGAACAACATAAACATCGCCGTTCGAAGTAGCCTGTCCGCCCCCCAGGTCTGTTGCCCAGGTTACGGTATATCCTTTCATAATAGCGTTATCAATTATTTTTTCAAGGTCGTCAATTGGAACGTTCCATGCGCTCTGCCAGGTCCAGTTATCGGGTACATCCATAACAAATTTTTCGTAGAAAGGATGATGGTTGAAAGAAGTGATTAAGATATAATCCGATGGATTGAGCCCGAGTTCTTTTGCAAAACTCTGCGGTGTATATGTTTTTCCTTTATATGTAAAGGTAGAAGGATAGTCCCCCAGCCATGTATTTAACAATGCTTCCATTCCTCGTTTCCACATTGTAGAAACTACTTTCCCTTTCTGTGTAATTGTCTGCAGATAGTTTTCAAGAACGGGATGGAGTTCCCCGTGGTTATGGAATTTGCTTCCGTAGTTCAAACCCGAATAAACTTCTTCAGGCACCAGCCCTACTTTGTTGATGTAATCCACAACATCGTTGGCCGCGCCTCCGGTGGGAAAACTTACTTCGCCGTGCATTCTAATATAACGTTCAGCCTTAGCAAGGTAGAAATTATAAATCATGAACATTTCGCTTAAATCATATTCACCTTTTCCCATTCTGAGCAATTCCGATTCCAGCATGGAAATTGTGCTGAACGTATAACAGGTTCCGGTAGCGGCCTGGTTTTTTACAGGTGTAGCCGGCAGTTCTTTAATCATTTTGAACTGATAACCTTCATCGGTCTGCGCGCTTACTGTGAAATTGAATATAAATGCAAAGAAGAAAACAAATACTAAATATTTTTTCATGCTAACCTCAATTTTTCAAATGGTTAATTTGTCTGGGCAAAATTAAGAAATTCAAAGCTACCGCAAAATTATTTCGGCTATTTTAATAGCTATATTATTCTTTAAATATAAATAATATGGATGCGAACATTAAGCATAACACAATTCTGAAAAGTTATGCCCCACGGGTTTTTCCTTCCAGCTCTACTACTGTATAATAAAACTATTACTCCCAGTTACTTTTAATTGAACCGCGGATAACCGAATATTTAGCTATTTGATTCATTATTCCCTTGTATTCATAATTTTTTTTAATTAATGTATTGACAGATAATTAAACAATTACTATTTTTGAATCAACATTCACAAATGAGTTTGTTATGAGACTGAAAGAAGGGAACAAGGAAAAGGATATTATTGAAGCATCTATTACGGTATTTGCCGAACATGGATACCATAAGGCAAAAATATCGAAGATAGCCGAAGTAGCCAATGTAGCTATTGGCAGCGTATATGTGTACTACAAGAATAAAGAGGACCTGCTTTATAAGATATTCGATAATTTATGGGAAAAGCTCTATCTCGAATACAAGAAACTTTCAGAGAACACCTACTTATCCCCTGCAGAAAAACTTGACAGCATGATTGATATATTTTTCGATATATTCACCGAGAATCCCTCTCTGGCAATTGTTTTTGTCAACGAGCAGAACCATCTGATGCTTAACGGACAGTTTCAGTTTACCGAATTTTACGCTAAGTTTTTAACCCAGGCCGAGCTTGTAGTCCAGGAAGGGGTAGACAAAAATATTTTTGCCGATAATGTTGATATAGATATTTTCCGCTTCTTTGTATTCGGCGCCATCAGAAATCTGCTTCAGCAGTGGGCTCTCGACCAGAAGAACTTCCCGTTAAATAAATTGCGCCAGAATGTTAAATATTTAACCAAGAAAGGCATTCTTAAATAATTTTTTTACCAATGCCCTTCTTGGGCATTTTTTTAAACTATTATTGAATGATGATTCATTATTGAGGATTTATGGACAGGAAAATTAAAATAACAATGCTGCTTCTGCTTCTTTACCCAGCCGCTTTATTCTGCCAGCAGATAACCCTTAAAGAAGCCATTGAAACTACCCTTATTAAGAATGATAAGATTTTTCAATACAAAGAGAAACTGGCCCAAAAGGAAACGGAAGAAAAAAGCGCCTGGGGCAACTTCCTCCCTTCAATCGATTTAAAAGCAAGTTATACACATCTTAACGATAATATGGTGATTAATCTTAATCCCATAAGGGACGCGATAATTACAATTCAATCGGGCAACCAGGCTGAATTCGCAAATATTTCAAGCATTCTAAGCGGAACTGGCGCATTAAGCCCGCAACAGAAACTGCAGATTAAGGGGCAGAGCGCAAATCTGCTTAACAGCCTGCTGCCGCAGTTCGAGGAGACATTTAAAAAACAGGATTTTAAAACGGCTACAATCCAGGGCATTCAGCCAATATTCGTGGGGGGCAAGCTTATTGCCGCTAAAAAATATGCTACTGCCGAAAAAGATGCCGCGCAGATTGAACTTACACGAATAAGCAACGAAGCCGTTACAGAAACCATTAATAGCTACCTGAGGGTTCAGCTTCTTAAAAACGTTGTAAAGATAAGGGAAGACGCACTCGAAGGAATTAAAAAACATGCCGAAAGAGCACGTAAATTATTCGAGGAAGGCATAATAGCCAAAAAACAATGTTCTGCGTGCCGAGGTAGCCCTTGCTGATGCCGAAAAAAATCTGGACGAGGATAAATCCAACTATAACCTTTCACTGCTGGCGCTTAAGAACGCAATGGGGCTTGAAGAGGATGCCGATATCTCGACAGCAGACTCAATTACTTTCCATCCCCTTGATGAATCGCTTGGCGATGCCGTTAAAACCGCATTGGCAAACCAGCCCATTCTTCAATTCATATCGGAAAAGAAGATTAGCGCCAGACAGAATTATAATGCAGCCCTCTCCTCTTTCCTTCCTACAATAGCCGCTTTCGGCAAATATGAAATGTATCCGGAATACTTATCGAGCATTGAGCCCCGATGGGCTGTTGGCATACAAATGAACCTGAGCATTTTCAACGGGTTTAAAGACCATCTTAATCTTCAGAACGCTAAACATATTGAAAATGAAGTAATGTACCTTCAGGCCGATGCAAAAAAGAAAGTTGAACTTTGGGTTAATAAAGCATTTATGGAAATGGGGAAAAGCAGAAACAAATATGAAAAGCTTGACGCTACCGTTGCCCTTGCAAAGGAAAACTTAAGACAGAACGAGAAAAGGTTCGAAACCGGAATGGGCATTTCGCTTGAAGTTATTGACGCCCGCCTGGCTTACGAAAAAGTTGAACTTGACCGGTATGCCTCTTTATACGAA
This sequence comes from bacterium, assembly GCA_027398005.1. GTDB lineage: Bacteria > Bacteroidota > Ignavibacteria > Ignavibacteriales > Melioribacteraceae > JAEXUB01. The sequence goes on along the minus strand of DAHYUM010000199.1, from coordinate 1,291 downwards.
TACTATAAAGCGGCCGCTGATTTGTTTCTTGCCGACGGGGACCCATCCTTAATATTAAAGATTTGGAATAATCAGGAGTAAATAATGAAAATTGACAAAACAAGAATAATTATTGCAATACCGGTTCTGGCTGTTTTAATAGGGGCCGGAGTTATTATCAGCAATGCCGCATCCCCTAAGGATTTAATTATTACCGGAATTGTAGAAACAAAATCGGTAGATGTAGCTTCTAAAATTCCCGGGCGCATCGATAGAATATTCATTAAAGAGGGGGAAAAAGTAAACAAAGGAGATACTCTTGCTGTTCTCGAAAGCAAGGAAATGAAAGCCAAAGTTGAACAGGCTAAAAGCGTTGTAGATGCGGCGGCGGCCAAACTTGCACTTGTACGAAAGGGGGCCCGCGATGAGGAGAAAAAAGGGGCTCAAAAACTTTACGAACAGGCCAAATATCAATTTGAATATGCAAGCAAGACATGGAACCGGTTCCAGAAACTTTATAAGGACAGCGTAATTTCGGCTCAGGAAAAAGACGGAGTGGAATTCAAATATAATGCCGCAAAGGAACAGATGGAAGCCGCTAAATCGAAATACGATATGGCAATGAACGGCGCCCGTCCCGAGGAAATTTCGGCTACCGAAGCCCTTTACAATCAGGCCCTTAATACCTTAAAAGAGGCTCAGGCATATTATCAGGAACTTACAATTACATCCCCCCTTAAGGGTGAAATTGCCAACTGCATTACGGATGAAGGGGAGGTAATTTCGGCCGGCTACCCGGTATTCACAGTTATCAACCCGGATGACAACTATATTGTCGTTCAGCTGCGAGAAGACCAGCTTAACGGAATTAAGATGGGCAATGTTTATAAGGGTAAAGTACCCGGACTTGCAAATACTGAAGCCGAATTTGAGGTCTCTTATATTGCATCCATGGCCGATTTTGCATCGTGGAAACCGACTAACCAGAAGGGGGAATTCGATCTTAAAATGTTCGAAATCCATCTGCGTCCTAAAAACACTTTAAGCGGCCTGCGCCCCGGAATGACCGTTAACATTAAATTCAATTAAGTGATTGAAATGATTTCGCGAGAGACTAAAAATATTATTATCAGGGAATTCGGGAGAATTCTGGATAGGAAATCATTATACCTTCTTATGATTGTTCTCCCACTCTTCGTATCACTTCTTTACGTTGCCATTTACCGCAACGAAATTGTAAGGGAAATTCCAATGGCAATTTACGATGAGGATCATTCAGCCCTTTCGCGCACGGTAACCGAATATGTTGAAG
>DAHYUM010000198.1 GCA_027398005.1 bacterium | reverse complement strand
ATTACGGCATTCATAGAATAAACATTCTTAGCTTCCGTAACATCCCCTTCATTCATAACAATAATGAACCTGATGCTCCTGCATTCCTTAATCACTTTTAATACTTTATTCAAATGAAGCCTGTTAGAAACAATTACCCCTACCGAATCGGAATTATTTAAAATGAACCCGATTGTTTCTGAAGTAGAAATAGGATATAATGGGACATCAACAGCCCCGATTCCGAGAATGGCAAAATCGGAATAGACCCATTCGGGGCGGTTTTCGGCAATAATGGAAATCTTATCCCCTCTTTTAACTCCAAGCGAAGCGAGCCCTAGAGCCAGGTTCTCGGTATTCGAATATAACTCGCTGTATGATATATCCTGGTACTTATCTCCGTTTTTAACTTTGAGCACCGGGTGAGTAGCGGTTTTACCGAAATCGACTGAAATTATCTTAAAAAGCTCCGGAACTGTCTTGAAATCTTTTAAAATTGCCATTTTCTACTCCAAAAAAATTATCTTTTAATTTATAACCGATTAAAACTATTTGCAACTGCTATTATGAAATTGGATATATAGGTCGGGGTTGATTTTATCAACCCCGTTAAAGTCAGGTTACTTTTTATTGCCGCTTACATTGCTTAAATACTCTACCATAAGCCTGACGCCGAAACCGGTATGGTATTTTTTTGTGTAATCGGTTAAATCGTTTTTCATGGCGGGGCCTGCAATATCAATATGGGCCCAGGTAATTTTTTCATCTACAAAATGTTCAAGAAACTTGCCTGCAGTAATAGCCCCACCCCATCTTGGACCAAGATTGGGCACATCGGCTATATCGCTTTTGAGCAGTTTTTTATATTCATCCCAGAACGGAAGGCGCCAGGTGCGCTCGTAAGTCTTATTGCCGGCGTGCTTAATATTTTTTGCGAGCAGGTCATTTTTGCTGAACAGCCCGGCGGCAAATTCGCCAAGGGCTACAACGCACGCGCCAGTTAATGTGGCAAAGTCTATAATCTCATCGGGTTTCTGCCTGCTTGCATAATCGAGCGCGTCTGCAAGTATAATTCTTCCCTCGGCATCGGTATCCTTAACCTCAATCGATTTGCCCGAAGCTGAAATGATGATATCGGTAGGCTTAAAAGCGCTCCCCGAAATAACATTTTCAACTGCCGGTACAACGCCAATAATTTCTACAGGAATGTTGAGCGATGAAACGGCTTTAATAGTGCCGATAACAAGCGCGGCGCCTGCCATATCCCCGTTCATATCCATCATGGCGCTTGTAGGCTTAAGCGAAAGGCCTCCTGCATCGAAAGTAACCCCTTTGCCGACCAGGGCAATTTTCTTTTTCGCCTTTGTTTTCGGTTTATAGTGCATAATAATCAGTTTGGGTTCATTAACGCTGGCCCCGCCAACGGCAAGAATAGCGTTCATTTTTCTCTTCTGCAGTTCCTTCTTATCGAATACGGTAACCGCTACACCTGTTTTCTTTAATTCGTATTTGGCTCTGGCTGCCAGTTCGGCCGGAGTTAAAACAACAGCCGGCTCGTTTACAAGGTCGCGGGCAAAATATACAGCGTCAACAACTTTCTGCCCGGCTGCAATTGCCGTAGCCGCTTTGCGCGTATCTTCGGCAAGCAATAGTGCTTCCAGCGGTTTTTCTTTTTTCTTCTTCGATTTATATTTGGTAAAAGTATAATTGCCTAATAAGGCCCCTTCAACAAAGGTCTGATAATAATAGTTCTCATTTTCGAACTGACCGCTGAAATTGGCATACTGGGGAGGATTAAAATAGAGGTACGAAATTTCTTCATTCACAATTTTCTGCACTACGCCAGCCATAGAGTTCCTGAAATAATCCACGCTTAAATCTTCCCCTTTCTTTACCTTGAAGAGGAATACAACTTCGGGGGCCGATTCGGTATTGTAGAATTTAAGTTCGCTGTTCTCCTTATCGAGGAAATATTTTTCCTGCACCGGATTCAGCTTGAAGGAATTATCAATTAAAAACCATTCAAGTTCCTTTGCCAGATTGTCCGATTCAATAAAGAATTTAACCAGACATGAATTGGGCTTGAACGGCGCGTTTAACGAGGCGGCTTTAATTTTCATATTGAATAACATTTTAACCTCTTCTATTTTGGTAAATATTTTTTTGCTTTTTCAAGAACTTCGGCAATACAGGCATCGAGCTTTTTATTTGTAACCCGTGCGCCGGATGCGTTTATATGCCCTCCCCCGCCGAACTCGCCTGCAAGCTTATTGACCATTATATTCCCCTTAGAGCGGAAACTGATTTTTATCCCCTCCTTAAGCTCAAAGAAAAGTATGCCTATTTTAACATTTTCTATCGAAAGGCAGAAATTAACAAATCCGTCAACATCGGCTTCATCGGCACAGGTTCTGCTTAGCATTTCTTTTGTAATTACCATCCAGCTTAAATTCTTTTCATCATTCAGCTTAATGCCCGAAAGTGATTCCCCGAGAAGCTTAATTTTGCAGAACCGGCTCCGGTCATAAATCCTGTCGTAAACAAGAGTCGGGTTCACTCCAATTTCCAGCAGTTCAGCCATAATGCGGTGAATTTTGGGGGATGTACGCTCGAACCTGAAAGAACCGGTATCGGTCATTATTGCCGCGTAAATCTTCTCGGCTGTAGAAATATCTATATCTGTTATTCCGGTTTCTTTAAGGAAATCATAAATAATTTCACCGGTGGCCGAATATTCTGTACTGCTGAATTTGTAATCGAAGAAATCTTCCGGGTCCTGATGATGGTCTATGCACACCTTAACAGCAGATGAATTTCTGATAGCCTTCTCCATTCTCACTGTCCGGTTAACATAATTCAGGTCGGCAATTATAATCACCCCGCACTGTTCAATAATCGTGTTATGCTTGCCGGCGTCATATTTTTCAATAGCACTGTTTTCATCCAGAAATTCGAGATAGTAAGGGGTCGGACTGTGATTGATTGCGTAGACCTGCTTATTGAGCTTTTTAAGTATATTATATAAAGCCATCTGCGACCCGATAGCATCAGCATCGGGATTAACGTGAGTAGTAACCAGAAAAGTTGAATGATTTTCAATTATTTTCTTTAATTCGGAGAAATTTAACATTATAACCTCTTTAACATAAAATAGAAAAACCGGCATTAAAATAAAACTGTCTCTTTAAAAAAGTAAAGGCGGAACAAAAGCTCCGCCTTTGGTAAAAAAGAATTTGCTTATGCAATTTCCCAGGTGTTGCCGCCGCGGAGAATTTTCTGTAAATCCCCCTTGCCTCTTTTTTCGGTAACAGCTGCAATCTGGTTGCTAACAGCCTGATCGTAAGTTGTTTTGTATTCCTGACGCACAACGCCGAAAGGTACAGGAAGTTCAGGATGGTCGGTCATATGCGCAAGAATGAAAGAACGTGCAGCATCATGGTCGGTTTCATCGTGAATCCAGCAGTCGTTTGCTGAATGGACGCCGTCGTTAAGATCTATAACAACCGGTTTAAATCCGTCAAGTTTAATTCCTTTTGAATTATCCTTTCCGAAAGTCATCGGCTGGTTATGCTTTAAGTAGAGCATTTTATCAGTTCTGTTTTCTTTACCGGTAATCGCATCGTAAGCGCCGTCGTTAAATATAACGCAGTTCTGAAGAATTTCGAGGAATGCGGTACCTTTATGTTCGGCGGCTCTTTTAATCATTTCCTGCATGTGTTTCGGGTCGTTATCTGCGGCTCTGGCAACAAATGTAGCTCCCGAACCCAATGCGAGGCTGAGAGGATTAAAAGGATAATCAACGCTTCCGTAAGGGGTGCTCTTCGAAATTAATCCAACTTCCGAAGTAGGCGAATACTGCCCTTTCGTAAGTCCGTATATTCTATTGTTGAAAAGAAGAATTTTAAGGTCAACATTCTTTCTGCAGGTATGAATAAAGTGGTTTCCGCCGATGCTCATCATATCACCGTCGCCTGTAGCAACCCAAACGGAAAGTTCGGGGCGCGATACTTTAACGCCTGTTGCAATAGCCGCGGCCCTGCCGTGAATGGTGTGGAAACCGTAGGTGCCCATGTAATATGGGAAACGGCTGGAGCATCCGATACCAGAAATCCATATAATCTGCTCTTTAGGAATTCCGAGTTCGGGAAGAACTCTCTGAACCTGAGCAAGAATAGAATAGTCGCCGCACCCCGGGCACCAGCGAACATCCTGCCCCGATGCAAAGTCTTTTGGGGTTAATTTAACCTGGGTTGTATCTATTGTATTGCTCATTTTTTCCCTCCAAGAAGTTCTAATATCTTTTTCTCAATATCGCTCGATTTCAAAGGCAAACCTCTAACAAGGTTAAACTGCTCAACAGGAATTAAGAATTCGTTTCTGATTAATGTGGCGAGCTGTCCCATATTAATTTCGGGCACAAGAATTTTTTTGTATTTATTTAATACGGTTCTTGTATTCTTAGGCATGGGGAATAAATAATTAAAGTGGGCCTGTGCAACCTTAGTACCGTTGTTCCTAAGCCTGTCAACAGCTTCGGTAATGGCGCCGTAAGTGCCGCCCCATCCTATTACAAGAATTTCGCTGTCTTCATCCCCCTGAATTTTTAATTCGGGAATGTCTTCTTCAATTTTCCTAATTTTTTTGGCTCTCATCCTAACCATAAAATCATGGTTATCCGGATCGTGGCTTACGTTTCC
>DAHYUM010000197.1 GCA_027398005.1 bacterium | reverse complement strand
GGAATCTGGTCGCTTAAAATGCCCCCCAGTACAAGTATAGGCCTTGTTATTCCGTTCTCGCGCAATAAGAGCCCCTCTTCAAGAACCGCCACGCCAAAATAATCGGCTCCCAATTCCTGATAAAGCTGTGCTACCCTTATTAAGCCGTGTCCGTAAGCGTTTGCTTTTACAATTGCCATAATTCTGGCAGGGGAAACGTGAGCCTTAATTTTTTCAAAATTCGACTTAAGAATGCCGAGATTAATTTCGAGATAAGTGGGACGTGTAATCTCGGAAACGCTTATAACAGGATGATGTAATATTTCACTCATTAACGGCTTAATAATTTATTCATAAAATTAACTCAATTTATCCGGTTAATAAAACATTTTAACCGAATAGAAGGAAACAATACTGATAATGAACCAGAGAATAACCCCCATAATAAGAGGCCGGGCGCCAACTTTTTTAAGGTTGCTCCTTGTAATGCCCGCTCCAATAAAAAATAATGTAACTGTAAGAAGTTTTTTAGATGCTTCCGATATTCCGGAATTTATCTCTTTAAGTCCCGGTATGTAAGTGGCAATAAGCATTGCAATAATATACCCTGCAATAAACCAGGGAATCTGCACCTTTGAATTTTTCTTTTTGGTAATGACTATAATTGCAATAACGAGGGGTATAATCCATAACGCTCTTGTGAGTTTAACGTTAACGGCAATTGAAAGGGCTTTATCGCCGTATGATTGAGCCGCGCCGACAACCGAACTTGTATCGTGAATGGCGATAGCGGACCACATTCCAAAACTTTCCTGCGACATCCCCAGATAATGCCCCAAAATGGGGAAAATAAACAGCCCTACCGCGTTTAGAATAAATACTGTCCCCATCGAAACGGCAGTTTCCTCATTCTTCGCGTCAATAACGGGGCTTACCGCCGCAATAGCGCTTCCGCCGCATATTGCAGTTCCGCTGCTTATAAGAGTGGTAATGTTTTTATCTACTTTGAATAATTTCCCTAGAATATACCCGGCGGTCATAGTAATAATTATTGTGCCTATTGTAAATATAATTCCGTGGCTTGAGGATTTTATCGCCGCATTAATATTCATCCCGAACCCGAGGCCGATAATTGATATCTGCAGAAGCCTCTTAGCTATTCTTGAATTATATTTTTCAAACGGATTGCCTACTGTCTGCGCCATAATCAAGCCGATAAACAACGCAACCGGAGGGCTTGCAAGGGGTGTAATGCAGAATAATACCGCTATTACGAATAAAGATTGGAGAGCTATTTTATTCATTTGCCCACAGGCTCATATATTTATGCCCGCTCCCTGTGTTAAACAATACAGTTTTATCGTTCTCTTTAATCCAGCCGGTCTTTTTCAATTCTACTAAAGCGGCTAAGGTAGCGCCCCCTTCGGGAGCCGGGAATATGCCTTCATTTCTGGCTATCAAATTAGATGCATTAAATATCTCTTTATCGTCAACGGCAACCGCAGTGCCACCGCTTTCATAAATTGCGCGCAGAATTAAAAAATCGCCTACAGCGGCAGGAACCCTTAATCCGTCTGCTATTGTAGCGGCTCCGCTCCATGGCTCGGCAAATTCCTTCTTCCCGTTAAAAGCCCTTATAACAGGGGCGCATCCGGTGGATTGGACCGATACCATCCTTGGCCTTTTTGAAGTAATCCATCCGAGTTTTTCCATTTCATCGAATGCTTTCCACATGCCGACAAGTCCCGTGCCTCCGCCAGTGGGGTAAATTATAACATCCGGCAGTTCCCAGTTAAATTGTTCGGCCACTTCGTATCCCATAGTCTTTTTACCTTCAAGCCGGTACGGCTCTTTTAATGTGGATACATCGAAACGGTTAAACTTCGTTACCAGTTCGGCGGCGGCTTTGCCGCAATCGGTTATTAGTCCGTTTATTAAATTTACTTCGGCTCCAAAGGCTCTGCATTCAGCAACAAAAGGTTTAGGAACGTCAACCGGCATAAAAACGTACGATTTCATTCCCGCAAGCGAGGCATAAGCGCACATTGCACCCGCGGCATTGCCGGCAGAAGGAATTGAGACATCGGTTACTCCCAGTTCCTTTGCTTTGGATATAGCCATACATAATCCGCGCGCTTTGAACGAAGTTGTAGGATTAAGGCTTTCATCCTTTATATATAATTCAGAATGGTCATATAGTTTACCCAGACGAACTGCTTTTTTCAGGGGGGTAAAGCCTTCGCCAAGAGAAAGGGCGTTTTCATCCTTTAGAACCGGAAGCATTTCCCTGTAGCGCCAAAGATTCTTTTCTCTATGCGCAAGTTTATCTTTAGTAAATACCTGTTTAGCTTTCTCAATATCGTAACGGGCAAGCAGAGGTTTATTACAGCAGGGGGAAAGGTTCCAGACTTTATCCGCTTCATATACTTTTCCACAGAGCCCGCATTCCAAATGCGATAAGTAAGACATTAAATCTCCAGTTTTCTTCTTATAGAATTAAATATCTGTTACTTAAAAAATAACTAAAATGATATAAAAACGGCAAAATCAATGGGAGCAAATTTGAGGTATAATATTAATTTACCTTAATAAAGGAGTAGAAAATCGGCCGAAATGTGATTTACATCAAAATTGCAGTAGTTTCAAGGTAAATTGAATGAACTAATGAGTATAAAAGTTAGTTTAATTTAAAAAAATGAAGGAATGTGATTTTGCACAATTTATTTTTTCCAGCTATTGATTATTATATCAGGAACATTATTTTAATATTAAAATAAATGCATTTAACTAGTTCAATTTAGGACTTACATAAATGATAAAAATAGCAGCAATTTTTGGCACTCGTCCCGATACCATAAAACTCGCTCCCGTAATAAATGAAATTAAAAAGCATAAAAAGGAATTCCGCATTACGACCATTGCGACTGCACAGCACCGGGAAATGCTCGATCAGGTTTTGGATGTATTCAAGATAAAGCCGGACTACGATCTGAATATAATGAAGCCGGGGCAATCGCTTGCTCTTGTTACAAGAAATATAATTGACCTTTTAGATGCTATTCTAATTAAGGAAAAACCCGATTTAATTTTAGTCCAGGGGGATACCACAACAACCTTTGCGGCAAGCCTGGCGGCATTTTATAGAAAAATTCCGGTAGGGCATGTAGAAGCGGGTCTGCGTACAGACGATAAATACAATCCGTTCCCCGAGGAAATTAACCGAAGGCTTACAGGGGTAATTAGCGAACTACATTTTGCACCTACAGAAACTTCGCAAAAAGCGCTATTGAAAGAAAATACTCCGGCCGCGCATATTTACATTACCGGGAATACAGTAATTGACGCTTTGAATATTGCTGTTAAGAAAAATTATAAGTTTACCGATAATACTTTAAGAAAAATACTTGGCAACGGCAGGCAGAATATACTTATTACAATGCACAGAAGGGAAAATTGGGGTATGCCGATGAAAAATGCATGCCGGGCCGTTAAAAAAATGGCATTGGAATTTCCCGAACATAATTTCATCTTTCCGGTGCACTTAAATCCGCTGGTAAAAGAAACAGTCCATTCGGTGCTTGCCGGAATGCCGAATGTCTTTTTAATAAATCCTCTTGATTATCTTGAATTCACCAATTTGATGTCGAAATGCATCCTCATAATAACCGATTCCGGAGGCGTGCAGGAGGAAGGGCCTCACTTCGGAATTCCGATTCTCGTCCTTAGGGAAAAAACGGAACGCCCCGAAGCAGTTAAGTACGGCACCGTAAAGCTTGTAGGGCTTAATGAGGAAAGGATATATAAAACCGCAAAAAATCTTCTTAAGAATAAGAAAGCTTATAATAAAATGGCATCGGCAGTTAATCCTTATGGCGACGGGCTGGCATCGCAAAGAATTGTTAAAATACTAAGGAATTATTTTGGTCTCTCGGCTGAAAAAGTTAAACAGTTTATCCCCAAATAAGAGAATAATATGAGTCTTGCAAAATTACATGGCATTACAAGAATATTAATATTTTTACTGGCGGTTACAATTCCTTTATTCGCATCGGCAAAAACAAAGAACATTCTTATTGTTGTTGAAGGAAAGACCGATATAAAGAGCTTTGCCATAGCAGACGGACGGCAGCTTGCCAACTTAATGGGGCATTTTAATACAAAGGTTACTGTAGAAGGGGTGGAGCAGTACAAAAATAACGATTTGAACAATTACGATTTCATTTTTTACATTGGCTATAAAAATATCAATTCAGTACCGCGCGTTTTTCTTAACAATGTCGTTTCAACCGAAAAACCTGTAATTTGGCTGAATACCGGTATTATCGAATTTTCAAAAGAATATGATCTTAAAAAGATATTCGGTTTTACTGTTGCCTCGTACGATACTGTTACCTAATTCGATTATGTTAAATCGGGGAGCAAATTATTCACCAAGGGGGACGATCACACCAGCATAATACAGATATCCAACCCGAAAACAGTGCAGGTTCTTGCAACGGCGTATTCATCAAAAAGGAAAAAGGAGACCCCTTATATAGTAAGATCGGGGAATTTTTATTTATTTGCCGATAACCCTTTTTCATACGCAGATGAAACAGACAGATACCTTTTATTTGCCGATATGCTCCACGATATATTAGGCGAGAATCATCCCGAATCCCATTCAGCCCTCTTAAGAATTGAAGATGTAAGCCCGAT
>DAHYUM010000196.1 GCA_027398005.1 bacterium | reverse complement strand
CTACCACATTGCCGGGTATGAAATCGACAACTTCTCCTTTCGGACGCGACGTTGCCACAATGGGCAATCCTCTTAAAATAACCGAATTAATTGCACAGCTGCCTGGTACTTATTATGTTGCAAGAACAGCTGTAAACACTCCGGTTAACGTCCGTAAAGCAAAGAAAGCCATTATGAACAGTTTCAAGTACCAGAAAGAAAAGAAAGGTTTGTGCTTTGTTGAAATTGTTACAAACTGTCCTTCAAACTGGAAAATGACCCCTGTTCAGTCCAACAAGTGGATGGAAGATAATATGTTCCCCTTCTATCCTCTCGGCGATATTAAAGTACCAAACGAGAAGGAGAAATAATAATGACTGAAGAAATAATCATCGCAGGATTCGGAGGACAGGGTGTTCTATCAATGGGACAGGTTCTTTGCTACTCAGGCGTAATGGAAAATAAAGAAGTAAGCTGGATGCCTTCGTACGGCCCCGAAATGAGAGGCGGTACCGCAAACTGCATGGCAATTATAAGCGATTCCCTTATATCATCTCCCATCCTTACAAAATTCGATACTGTAATTGCCCTTAACCAGCCTTCGCTCGATAAATTCGAATCGGCTGTTAAACCGGGCGGTCTTCTTATTTACGAAGCAAGCACCATACTTAACCCTCCTACAAGAAAAGATATTACCATACTTCCAATCGAAGCCACAAAGGAAGCTTCGAACCTGAACAATACTAAAATAATGAACATGATTGTTCTGGGAGCATTCCTTAAATTAAAACCGATTATTTCGATGGATAATATTCTTAAAGGATTAAAGAAAGTATTACCCGACAGATACCACCATCTTATTCCTCTCAACGAAACAGCCATTAAAAAAGGGATGGAACTGGCATCTAAGGTTGCAAACTAGTAAATAGCAAGCAATATATTTTTAGCAGAACCCGGCACAAGCCGGGTTTTTTTTGCACTATGTTGATGTTTGAATATTAAATATAATAATATTGTTATAATTCATATTATTGTATTTCCTCAAAATAGGGGGGGAACCTCATTGCCAAAATTAGCCTATTTCTCTTCCCTGAATAATCAAAACAATTGAAAAAAATAAAGTATATAGTTAAATTTAATACTCAAATAAAAATGAAAAGGAGAAAAATGGCCGGTAAAGAGGGTTCAATTGTACAGGTAATTGGTCCGGTTGTCGATATCGATTTTGAAGAAGGGCACCTGCCAAGTATATACAATTCGGTTATTATACCAAGAACAAGCGCAGAGGGAAAAAAAGAAGAATTAATCGTCGAAGTTCAACAGCACCTTGGCGAAAACAGAGTCCGTACGGTTGCTATGGATTCGACCGACGGCTTAATGCGTGGTATGAAAGCTATTGATACCGGCGAACCGATTACTGTTCCGGTCGGCCCAGAAACTTTGGGTAGGCTTATAAATGTAATTGGACAGGGAATTGACGGTTTAGGTGAAATTTCTACAAAGAAAAAATATGCCATCCATCGTCACGCTCCTAAATTTGAAAATCTAACTACCAAGCAGGAACTCTTCGAAACAGGCATTAAGGTTATCGATCTTATTGAACCTTACTCCAAAGGAGGAAAGACGGGTCTGTTCGGCGGCGCCGGCGTAGGCAAAACTGTTATTATTCAGGAGCTTATACATAACATCGCCAAAGAGCACGGCGGATATTCGGTATTTGCCGGGGTTGGAGAACGTACACGCGAAGGAAACGACCTCTGGGTGGAAATGAAAGAATCGGGAGTAATTGAAAAAACAGCTCTTGTATTCGGCCAGATGAACGAGCCTCCGGGAGCCCGTTTAAGAGTAGGCTTAACGGGATTAACAATCGCAGAATATTTCCGCGATGAAGAAGAAAGAGACGTATTATTATTTATAGATAACATTTTCCGTTTCACACAGGCAGGTTCCGAAGTATCGGCTCTCTTAGGGCGTATGCCTTCGGCAGTAGGCTACCAGCCAAACCTTGCAACCGAAATGGGGGAATTGCAGGAAAGAATTACATCAACGCAAAAAGGTTCAATTACATCTGTACAGGCTATTTACGTTCCTGCGGATGACTTGACCGATCCGGCTCCGGCTACTGCTTTTTCGCATCTCGATGCTACAACAGTATTAAGCCGCCAGATTTCGGAACTTGGTATTTATCCCGCTGTGGATCCTCTCGAATCGACTTCAAGAATTCTTGAACCAGGTATTGTTGGCGATGAGCATTATTATGTAGCCAAAAGAGTTAAAGAAATTCTTCAGCAGTATAAAGACCTTCAGGATATTATTAACATTCTTGGTATGGACGAGCTTTCGGAAGAGGATAAGCTTGTAGTACGCCGCGCAAGAAGAATACAGCGTTTCTTCAGCCAGCCTTTCTCGGTAGCCGAACAGTTTACCGGTTTCCCGGGCAAATATGTTAAGCTTGAAGATACAATTAAAGGCTTTAAGGAAATTATTGAAGGCAAGCACGATAATCTTCCCGAAGCTGCTTTTATGTTCGTAGGTACAATTGAAGAAGCCGTTGAAAAAGCCAAGAAGATGCAATAAATGAAAGAATTGACATTAGAAATAATAACCCCTTCCAAATGCGCCTTTTCGGGGGAAATTGAATCCCTTACCGTTCCCGGTTCCAAGGGAAGTTTCCAGGTGCTCTTTAACCACGCCCCTATATTAAGCACTTTCGAAATAGGTAAAATTAAAATTTTGGATAAGGATAAAAAGGATGTTGAGTTTGCCACTTCGGGGGGCACGGTAGAAGTTCTTAAGAATAAAATTCTCATACTTGCCGAAACGGTTGAAACAAAGGATGAGATAGACGTTCAAAGAGCTCAGGCCGCTTTCGAAAGGGCCAAGGAAAGGCTGGCAAACCGCACAAGGGAAACAGATGTTCCGCGCGCCGAAGGCTCGCTTGCCAGAGCGGCCAACAGGCTTAAAGTTGCGGAGAAGTAAGAATAAATTAAATTTGAAATCGGCAGTTTAACTGCCGATTTTTTTATACACTCATTTCATCCAATTATTTACAGGGGGTTACTGTGAATAAAAAATTATTGCTTACCTTAATAATGCTGTTTACTTTTTCCGCAGCCGCTTTTTCACAACCTTATAAAAATTCAAAACTACCCGCCGAAATTAGGGTTAAAGATATTCTTAAGAGGATGACGCTCCAGGAGAAAATAGCTCAAATGCGGAGCCTCTCGTTCGGGAGTTTTATTACTAAAGGGGAGTTGGATACGGCCAGGCTTGCGCGCGTAACTAAAAACCTAAGCTACGGCACTATTGAAGGGATAAAACTTACTGCAAGGCAGATATCGGATTATAGCTACATTCTGCAGAAATTCATGAAAGAGAAAACAAGGCTCGGTATTCCGGTTATTGTAACAACCGAGGCGATTCACGGCTCGGTGCAGGATAATTCTACTATCTTTCCGCAGGCTATTGCGCAGGGGAGCACTTTTAATACCGGGCTTATTAAGGAAATGACCCGCCTTATCGCTCAGGAATTAAAAGTTCAGGGGGTAAAGCAGGTTCTTTCGCCCGACCTTGACCTGGCAAGGGAATTAAGATGGGGGCGCGTTGAAGAAACTTACGGCGAAGACCCTTACCTTACAGGCAGTATGGGAACGGCTTTTGTTGCCGGTTTTAACAATTATAATATAATTTCTACCCCTAAGCATTTTGCGGCACACGGCTCGCCTGCCGGAGGGTTAAACCTTGCATCGGTTGCAGGGGGCGAAAGGGAACTGCGCTCTATTTACCTGAAACCTTTCGAAATGGTTATAAAAGATGCTAAACCCCTTTCTATTATGAACGCATACAGCTCTTACGACAGGATTCCGATTGCCGGTTCGAAATATTTTCTTACCGATATTCTAAGGAGCGAATGGGGATTTAAGGGATATGTTTATTCCGACTGGGGCTCGGTAGGCATGCTTTACGATTTTCACCATACGGCAAAGGATGAGGCGGATGCCGCTATGCAGGCCGTTAAAGCAGGGCTCGATTTTGAAATTTCGAGCGATACATTTGCTAAACTTGACAGCCTGGTGAAAAATAAAATTTTGGATGTTAGCTATATTGATAAAGCGGCCGGCAGGATTCTTTATGCCAAGTTCGCCTCGGGATTATTCGATAACTCTTATCCCGAAAGGGAAGAGTATTCTAAACTAATGCATACCCCCGAAGCCGTTAAACTAGCTAAGCAGATTGCTGATGAATCGGTTATACTGCTTAAGAATGAGAATAATTTACTTCCCCTTAGCAAAAATATTAAATCGATTGCAGTTGTTGGGCCTAATGCAGACCAGGTGCAGTTCGGCGATTACTCATGGACTAAGGATAATAAATACGGCGTTACTCCGCTGCAGGGAATTAAAAATATAATTGGAGATAAAGTCCAAATTTATTTTACAAAAGGATGTGATATCTTAAACTTAAATCCCGATTTTACGGAAGCAATTAATAATACAAAAAAATCTGATTTAACAATTGTCTTTCTCGGTTCAACAAGCGCTTCATTGGCAAGGGATTATAAAAATTCGGTAAGCGGAGAAGGGTTCGACCTATCCGATTTAAATTTGCCCGGGAAACAGGAAGAACTGGTTGAAAAATTATATGCTACAGGAAAACCGGTGGTTGTAGTGCTCGTTTCGGGTAAACCATTCTCAATTCCTTGGATTAAGGAGC
>DAHYUM010000195.1 GCA_027398005.1 bacterium | reverse complement strand
GGACACCGTAGAAATGGTAAAGTAAGAGTTGATTAAAAGGAAATGCTTTATAACCAGTCAGGGCTACCTTAGGCAGCCCTGCGTGATAATAATAATGTTAATTGCTGATAGCCTTGCTGTAAGCTTCTTCGCCGCCAACAATTGGCAAAGTAATAGAAGTGCCGTCAAGATCAATAGTCAATTCGGTGCCCGGTTTAGGGGATAAAGTAAAATCGCGGTCGCTCGAAAAAATCATCAGGGCAATCTGTTTGCCAGCCGGAACAATCTGGTCATCGGGCTGTAAATTAAAAGTCATTTCATAAAATTTACCCGGAACGAGAGGTTCGCTTTCCCTAAGCGATTTATAATTTTGCGGGTCGGCCCATCCGCGTGTAATTAAATTATCTGTAATTTTCGGGGGCCTCCCTTCGGTCCACGGCAGAGCAAGAAGGTAAACCGATAAATTAGCGGCCGGTTTACTTGAAGCCAATTTAACTTTTACCTTAACCGTTCCCGAAATATGCACGGGTGCATTAAGCACCGGTCCCGCATAAATAAGACGGTGATTAGTAATTTCGGCCTGAGCAAGGGTATTTGCCGGAAATGAAAAATTATCTACAAGGGTTTCCTTTCCCTGTCCCTCTATAGGTTTTGTAACCAGCCCGCCATGTTCAACGCCGCCGGTGGTTAAAAATAAGTTTACAGGCGCGGCACCGGGATTCGGGTAATCGGCGTAAGGGGTCGGTTTATCCCTCTGGTCATTCTCCCTTACAATCCATGCTCTCGGGTCCTTTTCAACCCCATTATCAATTCCGAATAAATAGTGTGTAAACCAGCGGTTCATCATAGGCAATGGAGGAGGTCCGCCATGCCCACCCTGGTGCAGGTAAATCATAGCCGGAACACCCTGAGCCTTCAGGGCTTCATAAATTCTTATGCTGTGTTCGGGCATCACATTCCAGTCGCTTAAACCGTGCGAAAGGAATACAGCCGCTTTAACCGATTTCAAATGGTTGCCATAATCTCTTCCTGCCCAGAAATCGTTATAATCGCCTTTAATCCTATCCATTCCTTCGGCCATTTCCTTATCACGTATAACGGCATTTCCGTAAGCCCTTTTCGCAATATCTCCGCTGTGGATAAAATCATAAAGAACATCCACATCCTCTCCCAAATAACCCCCTGGAGAACGGATTAAACCGTTAGAACGGTAATAATGGTAGTATGAAGTATTCGGGGCATCGGGAATTATTGCCATAAGGCCGTCAACACCTGTAGTAGCCGCCGCCAATGGAAGTGTTCCATTGTACGATGTGCCTGTCATGCCAACTTTACCGGTAGTCCAGTAAGCAAATACTTTTTCATTTCCGTCATGTGTAGTATATCCGTTTGCGCGTCCGTTAAGCCAGTCAATTACAGCCTTGGGTGCAAGACTTTCATTTTCGCCTCCAACCGTAGGTGAGCCGTCCGAAAGCCCCGTACCGGGGGATTCGGAATGTACCACAATAAAACCGCGCGGCACCCAGGTATTAATAAAGGAATTAGAAATTATATGCCTGTCCGGGTTCCATTTAATTTCAGGCGGATGCGGCCTTGTAGCCGGCACTGCGCCCAATTCCTGACGTGTATTCCAGAAATATCTTTTATCTGTTCCTGCGGTGCCCGCAAAATAGGGGCTCGATTCATAAATTACCGGAAGCTTCAATCCTTCCGTTTCAGTCTGGTATGGACGGGTAACATCCACATGCATCCTATCAGGTTTTCCATCCCCGTCGGTATCGAATGTGGTTTCAACCCAAAGTTCCGAGCGTATCCATTTCTGGCGGTCGTTAAATCCTTCAACTATCTGCGCCTCCCCGTCCTTAAAAACGGGCAGAGTCTTTTCAGATTTAACCTCTTTATCCTGCGCGTAAAGAGACACACCGAAAATGAAGAGCAGTAGCAACATTAAAGATGTTTTTAATAATTTCTGCATATGATAATTCCTCTAAAAATAATTTTTGGTTTACTTGATGAATTATATTTATGCAATATAAGAATATTATTATTTGTCTCAAGCATTAATGGGGCGGGTTCATTACCAACGGATTCTAAATATTTAAATTAAAAGATTTTTATTCTCCCCCAGCCGCGGCAGTTAAGGGAATAACTCTACCGGCAGGCAAACAGGCAAAAATGTGTATAAATTGGAGGCGGGCATAATTTTATAAAAATGTTTAAATTCAATAGAATAAATATTTTACTGGAGCAATGTTTATGTTTTTAACGCCAAAAAGATTTCAAAAAAGAGTATTACTGCAAATACTCACATTAAGCTTATTATTTGTTATTACCGTATCGGCACAGACAGTTAAATTAAAAATAATAGAAACAACCGATGAACATGGCGCGGCATTCCCTTTCGATTTTACTAGCATGAAACCGGCGCGCAGCTCACTGGCGCAAATATTTACCTATGTTAAACAGGAACGGGAGAATAAAGAACAGGCTACTATACTGCTAAGCGGGGGCGACCTTATTCAGGGTACGCCGTTGGTGTATTACTACAATTTCGAAAAGACCGATGTGCCCCACGTATGGGCGGAAATGATGAATTATATGCAATATGACGCTGCCGCCGTTGGCAACCACGATATTGAAGCCGGGCATAAGGTTTACGACCGGATAAATAAGGAATTTAACTTCCCATGGCTGGCCGCAAACGCTGTTAATACCTTAAACGGAAAACCATATTTCAAACCTTATACCATTATTAAAAAAGATGGAATTAAAATAGCGGTATTGGGACTTATTACACCGGCTATACCCAACTGGCTTCCTCCTAAAATTTGGGAAGGAATCGAGTTTAAGGATATGATTAAATCGGCCGCCAAATGGATAAAAATAATTAAAGAAAAAGAAAAGCCCGATTTGATGATAGGTTTATTCCATTCCGGCGTGGAATATAACTACGGCAACCAGAATGCAAAATCGCCTAAAAATGAAAATGCATCCCAGCTTGTAGCCGAACAGGTGCCCGGTTTCGATATCATATTTGTAGGGCACGACCATCATGGCTGGAACTATACCGTAACCAACAAATTAAACAAAAAAGTTCTTATACTCGGCGGTATAAATGCAGCACGCGACTGCGCGGTAGCTAACTGCGTTTTAACTTTTGATGCCTCTACAAAGAAATGGGATAAAAATATAACCGGCGAAGTTGTTGAAGCGAAGAATTTTGCCCCCGACACCGGATTTATGAATAAATTTAAGTTTGCATACGACGAAGTAAAGAACTATGTCTCTAAGAAAATTGGTTATTTCGATACAAGCATTTCAGCCCGCCCGTCCCTTTTCGGGCCGTCGGTATTCTCAGATTTAATCAATCATCTGCAGCTTGAACTTACCGGCGCCGATGTATCTTTTACCGCACCCCTTTCAATCGATTCGAAAATCAATAAAGGGGATATAACTGTGGGGGATTTATTCAGCCTTTACCGTTTTGAGAATTTATTATACACAATGAAACTTACCGGCAGGGAAATTAAAAACTATCTGGAATATTCATACAGCCTCTGGTTCAATAATATGAAAGACGAAAATGACCATCTTCTTAATTTCAAAAAAGACGACAAAGGGAATATTGTAACTTCGGGCAGGAACGGCACCCCTGTGCTTGCCGTACCATACTATAATTATGACTGTGCCGCGGGGATTAATTATACCGTGGATTTATCGAAACCCGCCGGAAAGCGGATAACAATACTTTCTATGGGAGACGGCAAACCGTTCAGCCTCACCGGGGAATATAAAGCCGCAGTCAATTCATACAGGGGCAACGGAGGGGGCGGACATCTTGTAGTAGGCGCCGGAATTCCGAAAGATAAGCTTGCCGGCAGAATTATAAATTCCACCGATAAAGACCTTAGATATTATATGATGAAATGGATTGAAAAACAGAAGACCGTTTCGCCAAAACCTCTTAATAACTGGAAAGTTATTCCACATGAATGGTGGCTTAAAGGGGTAGAGAAAGATAAAGCTTTAATGTTCCCTTCGGCCCCTGCAGGCAATTGACCTGTTTTTGAAACAGCTTATTGGCCCCGCCCGGCGGCGGGACCAATAGTGAAATAATTAAAATTTAGACAATATTACTTTTTAAGTATAAGATGCAGAGCTTTTTCAGTTGCGGCCCGTTCAACAATTTTGTACCCGAGTGCCGGCAAATCAATTCCCTCATAAATGCTCTCTCCCCTGCCCAGTAAAACAGGCGAAACAGCAAGATGAATTTCGTCAACAAGTCCCGCATTAATAAATTGTTTTATTGTATCGGGGCCTCCGCCAAGCCTTACATCTTTTCCTCCGGCGCTTTTCATTGCTTTTTCCAAAGCGGAATGAATGCCATCGGTAATAAAATAAAATGTTGTTCCCCCCTCCATTTTTAGCGGCTCACGGGGATAATTGGTAAGTACAAATACATCGCAGTGGTAAGGGGGATTTTCGCCCCACCATCCGCGCCAGTTTTCATCGGGCCAGGGCCCCCTTACGGGTCCGAACATATTTCTCCCTAAAATCCATGCGCCAATATTCTGGAAACCTCTTGCGGCAAAATCGTCATCAATTCCTTTCTCCCCGCCCCCTTCGCCGTGCATTTTCTGAAAAGTGTTTGTGGGAAACACCCAATTATGTAATTCTTTGCCCCTTTCGCCAAGGGGGTTTTCCAAACTCTGGTTAGGCCCTGCGCCAAAACCATCTATAGATACAGAAAATGAGGCTACTTTTAATTTTTGCATTTTATTACTTTTTCTTATTAGATTGAACTGTTATTTGAATATACAA
>DAHYUM010000194.1 GCA_027398005.1 bacterium | reverse complement strand
CCCGATGAATTATACTTTCTAACTCTTGACCACAGCGGATTAACCTCGTAAACAAAATCGTCCTGATCGATACAGAAAGTATTATCGAAAGCCATTAATTTTATATTGAGCAGTTCATTCGGGAATGAGGCGAATTCAGAGATTAGCTTCCCTTCGGGGCTGTATTTAATTATGCAGTTCATATTTTTTTCTTCGGGCGCCCATGAATAAAGGTAAATCTCTCCCCTGCTGTTTAAAAGAAGGTACAGCCCCATGCCCGGTAAGGGAATATTTTTAACAAAACTGTTCCCCTTTGTGAATACATTTATCCGGTTTTGAGGAGGATCGAGTATATAAATATTATCTTCATTATCGCCTGCAATAGAAGAGGGGGTAAAATAATCCTCCTTATCGTACCCGGCTTCGCCAATTGGATTTAAATATTCGCCATCCTCGTCGTAAAGGAGAATTTTATAAATCCCTTTTCCCTCTATTCTGAATGCAATATCGCCGTTGTCAAATGGAAGAGCCTGGCGTATCATCAAAATCCCGGCCCCTTTCGGTTTTTCAAGAATTATTTTTTTCTGCAGGGTAAAAATATCCTCTAACGAGTTAGCCTTGCGGGCAACATCCTTTAGCGAACCTTTAAGCTGCGCATTGATGTGATTAAATGTGAAAATGAATGGAATGGCAAACAGAAGAATGAATAATCTTCTTTTTGACAGCATACTAACCTCATATTTTAGTTGAAATGATTTAAGTAAGGTAGCCCGCTATACCGTCAAAATAATTTTTCCCCCCGTTTACTCTTTTGATGTTGCAACATATTAAAAAAAAGAAAGGGAAGCAATATGCTTCCCTTTTGTGGATGAATTTTTGCACTATATTACTTGAGAACTTCCTGTCCCGCAAAACTGCGGTACAAAGTAAGCTGTTCAAGAAGCGAATCGTAATTTTTGGTTTTATCAGCAATAATTTCGGAAAGAATTACGCCAAGCCCCGGGCCGAGCATAAAACCTTGTCCGCACATGCCAACGTTAAGAAGGTAATTGTCATATTCGTTTGTAAAGCCTACAACCGGAAATCCGTCGGGGGTCATAGGGTACAATCCGCGCCATGTTCTTCTAACCCTTAAATTCCTTAAGCGCGGGTATAAAGTTACCATTCTTTCAATTATATGGGGTAAGAAAGAGGAAGTATTGTCGCAGTCGTGCCCGGCAATTTTAGGCATTGGTGTAATGCAGAATACCACCTGCCCTTCCTTATTCTGGTAGAAGTAGTAATTAAGCGAACCGAAATCGGGGCGGATATCTACAATCATCGGGTCGAAAAAGCGCTGAACCGGTTCGGTAATACCTGCTTCGTGGCTGTCGGGGTAGACAGGCAGTTCAAGCCCAACAAGCCTGCCCAATCCGGCTGCGTCGGCTCCGGCGGCATTTACAATCATACCGGCTGAATATTCATCCTTATTGGTGGTAAAGCCGGTAATATTTCTTCCCTCTTTATCCATCGAAACAACTTCTTCGTTAAAGAAAAACTCAACACCGGCCCTAATTGCCATAACATAGTAGGCATCGGCAACTTTAAGGTTGCTTGCATAGCCGTCTCCGGGGGAAAAAGTGCCTCCACGTAATCCATCGGCAGTAATTCCGGGGGCAAGCTGTTGAATTTTTTCCGGGCTTACCCAATCGATATTTAGATTATATTTTTTCTGTGTAACAAGAAGGTCCTTAAGGGCTTTCTCCTTTGCTTCATCATAAACGGGATACATATATCCCCCCTGAACCCAATCGATATCGAAACCATATTCATCTTCAAATTTCCTGAAAATATCCAGGGACATCTGGCAGATTTTAATTTTGGCAGGGTCCGAGTGAGTAGCCCTAATGCCCCCTATGGCGGCTCTGTTCTGGCCGCGCCCTACCGAAGGGGCTTTTTCAATTACCCCCACTTTCAATCCCTTTTTAGCAAGGTAATAACTTAAAGGAAGCCCAACGCTTCCGGCTCCAATAATTGCAACGTCAAATGTCTTCATATCACTCACCATCCGATTCGTTAATTAATGCATACATAGGCACTTCAACACTTAAAGGACGTTTGGTGCCGGGGGTAACTTCGTTCCATTCCACACCCGCCATTTTAAATACCCTTGGCAGAAGAGTTGAACAGTTCTTGCCGCCGCAGGCTCCCATGCCAACCCTTAAGGGTTTAAGCTGTGCCGCATCCCTTACATGGTGCTCTTTAATATAATCGGTAATTTCCTTTACGGTTACAAGTTCGCACTGGCATACAACGCCGTTTTCGGGAATGTAGCTGAACGATGGATTTGCAAGGGGTTTAACATCCTCTTCTTTCTGAACCCTGATGCCCGATATTTTTGATGCATTAGCTAGGGTAGTCTTTAAATAAACAATGCTTGTTTTATATTTTTTGTTGAACCTTACCTTTGTTACAAGCCCGTCTTCAATATATTCCCCTTCCATAGTCATAAGGGGAACCATATCCCCTTCCTTGAAATCGGGAATAAACTCGTGTGGCAGAATTACTTCGGCATAATTGCCGTCAATTTTTTTAGCGAGCGAAATTGCCAGACCGGGACAAATAGCCAGACAATTTAAGCACCCGTTGCATTCACCGCTGAATTGGGGCAAATCCATTATGCTCCCTTTATCGTCAACCAGATTAATTGCGTGCTGTGTGCAGACCGAGGTACACGGATTGCACGGAATTTCCTGAACGCAGTGGATAACTGGCTGGTATTTTTCGTAAAGCTCTACTTCCTTAAATTCAACTACTTTACCGGGACGGCTTTTAAGAACTTCGGCTTTCTGATTGAACGAATCGTCTATTACAACATCTTTGCCGAGCAGTTGAGCCATTTCGAGCCCTGCAATTCGGCCCCCGAACATAGCAGAAGAAGCCTCGGCTATTTCGTTTGCGTCCCCTGCTTTTATTACCTTGAATCCGTAATCTACCGCCATATTGTAAAATTCATCAACGGGACTTAATCCGACTGCAATGAGAAGCGTATCAACCTCGAATGTCTTAGCGGTCTCAAGCAATGGGTTAAACGATGAATCGACCTGAGCAATAGTCACTTTTTCAACCTTTCCGGTCCCTTCGGCCGAAAGGACTGTATGGTTAAGGTAAATTGGAACCCCCATGCGCTTAATTTTATCGGCATGCACTTTATACCCCGAAACATTGGGTAAAATATCGCAGATGCCGGCTACTTTAATGCCTGCCTGCAATGCATGGTACGCGCCAATTAAGCCAACGTTGCCGCTGCCTACAATAAATACCTTTTCGGATGATTTTACCAGGTCCCTGTTTACAAGCGTCTGGAACGCTCCGGCGCCGTAAACACCGGGCAGATGGTTACCGGGGAAAATGATTGAACGTTCCCGGGCGCCTGCCGATATAATAAGCCCTTCAAATTCTACTATTACGTAGTTTTTGTTATCTACAAAAAGGCCCGCTTTTTTATCCTTGTAAACCCCTACAACTGAAGTGCTTGAATAGATTTTAACATTAGGGTAAGAGCGCACTTCTTTTTCGAGCTTGTGGGCAATATCAATTCCCCTTGTGCCCGCGTAGCAGTCTTCAATTGAGCCGAAGAATTTATGCGTCTGCAATAAAAGCTTACCCCCTAAAAGGTTCTTATCATCCACAAGAATAATATTAAGCCCCAGTTTGGCAAGTTCAATTGTTGAGGTAAGCCCCGAAGGCCCTCCACCAATAACCAGCACATCGCATTTTTCTTCGAATTTTTCAGTCTTTTTAATTGGGGTATTATCTTCGGGCAGTTTTGGCACATAGCGGAGTGTTTCAATATTCATCCCTTCTTTAAGGGGTGTAATGCAAGATTTTAAGGGTAAACCATCAATAATTAGTGTACAATGGGAACATTGGCCGTTGGCGCAGTAAATTCCCTGCGGGGCATCATCTCTCTTGTGAATTGCAAATTCTTTCACCTTGTTCGATATTAAAGCCGACGATACAGCCTCTCCTTCGTATCCTTCAAATTTTTTACCATTGAAAAAAAATTCTACTTTTTTCTCATTTTCCGGAACTGAAAGGACAGGATGTTTTAGTATCCTTTCCATAAATTACCTCATTCTAAGGTTTTTTACGCCTTTTTAATGTTATTGTTCAGTTGTTGGAACTGTCCTGTTTTGCACTATATCTGTAGTGTGTCAAAAATTATTCCATTCAAATATAGCTACTTGTTAAGAATACTCAAATTATGATTATTGCCCCCCATTCTTATTTTTTTATTCTTTTAGCCCGCAATAATTGCTTAATATGAGACAGTTTTCTATATTTCAACCTCAAATTTTTGTTTGACTTACTGACTTACAATTTGATTTTTTTATGCCGAAGTGGCGGAATTGGTAGACGCGCTGGACTCAAAATCCAGTGAGGCTCAAACCTCGTGCCGGTTCGAGTCCGGCCTCCGGTACTGAAAGCCCAACTTTTACCAGTTGGGCTTTTTTATTAGAGGTTAGCATGTATTTTGTTTACTCCCTCAAAAGCTGTAATCATAAATATGTTTATGTTGGTATTACCGAAAACATTGAAAGAAGACTTTACCAGCATAACCATGGTCAAAATAAATCCACTAAACCTTACTCCCCCTTCTTTTTACTTTACTATGAGAAACTACCGGATAGAAAAGCTGCCAGAGAGAGAGAAATTTATTTGAAATCTACATCTGGAAAAAGATTCTTATACGAGTTGCTTGATAACCCTCGTGCCGGCCTGCCTCCCGAAGGGAGGTTCGAGCCTCCCCTTGGGAGGTAAATCCGGCCTCCGGTACTTTAAGGTCGATTTCTT
>DAHYUM010000193.1 GCA_027398005.1 bacterium | reverse complement strand
ATTGCGGAAGTTTAAAATATTGAGTCCCTCTACGTAAGCAACCGAAGAGAATTTATTAAACAGCTGAAACAGGTAAAGAAGCCGCAGGTCTATTCTTTTATACGGCTGGTATGTTGCTGAATTTGTGCTTCCGTAAACAGGTTCGTACACCTGGCGGTCGGCATGGTAAATTGCCCCGGTTACGGGAGTATAAGGCCTTCCCGTTGCAAGCTTGCAGTTTACCCCAATCTGCCATGAATCGGTAAGCATATATTTGGCTACTATTGTTAGATTATGGGTTATATTATAATCGCTGTTGGTAAAATCCTCGTAATCCATCCATTTTCTTTTTGAATCCATAATGCCGTAGGAGAACCATCCTTCGAATCCGAAAAAGTTATTGGTCTTGAATATAAAATCGATTCCCTTTGCATAGCCGTAGCCGTTATTGTCGTAATTAATGATAGTGTTCTCAAGCGGAAGGTCGGAATACTTTTTATAATACATTTCAATGCGCATTTCTTCCGATTCGCCGAACTTTCTGTTATACGATAAAATAATGTGTTCCGCTTTCATCGGTTTCAGGTCAGGGTTTCCGTCGTTCCCTGCATACAGGCGCGGGTTGGGTAGCTCGCCGAATTTCCCCAATCCGAGCGCTATTGTAGTAAACTCATCCGGTTTATACCCTATGCTGATGCGGGGGTCAATCCAGTATACGCTCAAATCGGGCACATAATCCCCCCTGACACCAAGGCTGAATGTTATTTTATCAAAACCCATCGGGTTTAATATTTCCAGTTCAGAATAAGCGCCCAGCCTCGTATTATCCAGTTTGGCATTAATAACTTCCCCCGCGCCGTTGGGACGCATATCATAATCTTCCTGCGGTATAACACCAAGAAATTTTGAAACTCTCTTTTCAATTTCAAATCCGCTGTTTAACCTGAGGTTCCTCGAAAAAGTATATTCAAGGTCGTTGCGCAGTTTATAATTGTAGTCTTTCTGATTAAGATCGAGAATGCCGACTTTCCAGTTGTTCTCATAAAGGTTAAATGAAAGGCTTGTTTTGGAGACGATGTTCGTTGAAAGCAAGTCCACATTCTGTAGTGCAATAAATTTATTTTCTGAATTGCCGTTGAATTCCCCCTGATATCCGGGCAGTTCTGCAATTACCCCCTGTTTATCGGAGCTGATGAATGCGCTTAATTTCAATTTTCCTGTTGAAGAATATTTATAGGCAAGAATAGCACTCGCGTCCTGCGAATTAGGAGTAACTGTAAGCCTATCTTCGCCCCCGTTAATAATAAAAATCGGCTTGGTATAGGTTTTTCTTGCGCTTAAACGCATACCGAAATTATCGGTAACCGCAAGGTTGGCCCCCAGTTCGGTATTTGCCATAGAAACGCCTATCAGATAGCTGTTGTTTTCGGGGTTATCGAGTGTCTCAACATCCAGCACCCCCGAAAGGGCATTGCCGTATTTAGCCGAAAAACCGCCGCTTGAAAAATATATACCTTTAATTGTTGCCGTATTAAGACTAGAGAACAAACCGCCGTAAGCCGATTCGAACGTATAAGGATGGTACATCGAAGCCTGGTCGATCATAGTTATGGTTTCAATCGGGTCCCCTCCGCGCACATAAAGCTGTGCGCTTTCGCTTACCGGTGTTACGCCGGGGAGGGTTTTAAGCGACTGAAAAAGGTCGGCCGCGCCACCGGGGGTGGTATATACATCTCTCGAATCGAGCACGACCCCTTTTTCCTTAACTGTTCCGTAAGCACTGGCTGTTACAACCACACCCCCCAGTTTTACGCTCGATTCCTTTAATAGAATATTACATTCAATTTCTGTTTGTTTATCAATTGTTAATTGTCCCGAATACTTATCGTATCCCACAAGCGAGGCAATTAAAGTAACAGTCCCCTTTTTTCTTGTAGTAAAAGAGAACTCGCCGTTTTCATCGGCCATTGCCCCGTCCGTGCTGTTTTGAATGAAGACACTTGCAAAGCTAACCGGATTAGTGCCGTCTGTTACCTTTCCCTTTATTTTAACTTTGCTCTGTGCATTACTAATCTGAGTAAGCATCAAAAGGAAAAACATTGTATAAATAATCACTTTCATTGCATCGGCCCCGGTATATTAATTCTGTTTGTTTTGGTCAAGAGCCGGAAGCAGTCTGTATTTAACCCACCTGAATTCAGGTTCCAGCTTAAGGGCTTTTTCATAAGTTTCCCTTGCCTTATCAATCTGGTTATTTTTTTCATACGCCTGTCCGAGCCAAGCTAAAGTTTCCTCATATCCCCATCTAATCGGCTTAACAGCTTTTTCTTCTTCATACATTGAAACCGCTTTAGAAAAGCTTTCAATTGCTTTTTCAACACTCCCGCCGAACATCGGGGGCATATTAAGGAGCATTATTCCTTTAACAATAAGGGGGCGGGGGTTGTTTTCCGGAGCGGCTTCGGCATCGGCCACAAGCTCAAATATTTTTGGTGTAAGGGCTACTGCTTCCATTTGATTTGTTGCCAGACGCATCATATAAAATCCCGCCATAAGTGTTTCAGTCTCGGGTACGAGCTGTTTTTTATCCAGAAGCTGCCTGCAGATATCCAACCCGCTGTCGTAATATTTTTCAACATCCAGTTTAGGGTCCGACTGCGAGAACTGTAAAAGGCGGTATTCGATATACGCCATATAGTAACGGGCAAGCGCATTATCCGGCTCCATAGAAAGGACTCTTTCGAAATAAGAATGGTTCTGCATAAAAGCTTTAAAATCATTTTCGATGTAGGCGGTATGAACGGAAGTAATTGCATCCTTCATATCGTCGCTCAAATTATCCTGGCAGAAAGTTTTTTCCGCCGCTGTAAGTAAAAAAAGAACAGTTATAATTAATAAATAGTGTTTCATTTTGTCTCCTATAAAGTGCTTTAAAAAATAAAGTGACTGTTTAAAAAAATTTATTTCTTAATCATTTTCTCCAGATTCTCAATATATGCGGCAAAAGCCTGTTTTCCATCGGACGTTAATGAATAAGAAGTAACCGGTTTCCTGTTAACGAACTCTTTTTTCACATTAATATAACCCGCTTCTTCAAGCTTCTTAAGGTTGGCGCTTAAATTGCCGTCCGTAGCCTTTGTAAGTCCTCTTAGAACCGTAAATTCAACTTCCTCTGTTGCAATTAAAGCCGCCATAATTGCAAGCCTGATGCGGGAGTGAATTATTTCATCTATCTGCTGATAATCGAAAACGCTCATTTTGCCTGAGAGAATTGTTTTTTGTATTTAACATAGAGAATAATACCCGGAACAATCTGCCCGAAGATCATTAATCCCGCCATAATTAAGAACTGCTTAACATCATTAACAAATAAGAGAGTAAATCCGCCTGCCCACCATAAAACGCCTATAGCTTTAAACCAATTCCAGTCATATAAAATTGATGAAATATAATAGGCCGCGCCCAGAACGAGCGCTATTACGGCCGAAATATATTCCCCTGATATTGCATGCGAGAAATAGCCTCCGAAACCGAGCACCGTCATAGAAACTCCGAACGAGAACCAGAGCCGGCCTATAATTCTTCCGGCGAAAGTGCTTACTTCGGCAGGTTTCTTTCTATAATAAGCAATAAAAGAGAAGAGCCAGCCCAAGGCAATAATTATTGCCCAAGCCCATATATAATCAAAAGCCAGATTCATAGAGTATTTTATATAGCCAAGAACCATTCCAATTGTTACAAGAACTCCCCATACGATATATCCCATTCCGTTATCGGCAACAATCCGCCGGCTGTCTTCAATAATTTTTTTGATATAGTTCAGTTCATCAATTGCGTTTTTTTCGGCTTCCATCAATTCCTCATAAAGTACTTTATTTTCTAAAGTTAATTTAATCCATTATTTCTCATTTGTCAAGGGAGAAATTAATAATTTCCCTTCTTAATTCGGACTTCCGGTGTCATTTACGCCTCATTCATGGTTTAAATTCCATGCCGGGGGCATCATCGGGACGGGTTTTAAATCCTCTTTTTTCGTAGAAAGCTTTTTTGCCTTTCGCGCTGAAAAGCTGTATATCCCTTATATTGTGGCGGCGGCATAATTCAACAAGCCGGTTAAGAATTTTAGAGCCGGCTCCGCTGTTTTGAAAATCTGGATGAACAATCAAATCATAAATCATCGCGTGCACTGTTCCGTCGGCGGATGCTCTTCCGTAACCGATTAGAGTATTGGAATAATATGCCGTAACTACGAACCGGCTCTCCTTAACGGCGCGGTAATACTCATCCTTACTAAGGCAATATTCATCGTTCCATCCGGTTGTTAAAAAGAGATTCCAGATTTCATTTTCCTGTGGAATTGTTTCGCTTAAAAATATTTCCATTGCGCACTCTAAATATTTTAAATGCCTTAATATTTATTAAAAATATTCCTTAAAATCTTGCTAATTTTATGCGGCTGTTAAGAAAAAGATAGAACAGGTTTAAATTGAAAACATTTCTTCTCCTAATTTGCATAGCATTGGGAATAATGATTCCGCAGGCGCACGTGCTTTCGTTCCTTATTCAATACAATTTAATGGCGCTTCTTCTGTTTGCTTTTCTTTCCCTAACGCTGGACAGGAAAATAATAAGGAAAAATCATTTTTATATTCTTGCCGCCAACATAGCAATCCCGTTCCTGTTTTATTTTCTTTTCAAGAAGTTCGATTCGAACCTGGCGCTTGCGGCATTCAATTTCATCCCTGTGCCGCCCCTGGACGGCTCACACGTTTTATCGGCCTTGCTGCCTCGCGAGGTAGAGGCATTTTACCAGAAGATCCAAGCGCTTGGCCCCCTGATCCTGATTGTGCTTTTCATGACCGGAGCTTTTTCCATCGTGC
>DAHYUM010000192.1 GCA_027398005.1 bacterium | reverse complement strand
CCAAGGGTTTGGCTGTTCGCCAATTAAAGCGGTACGTGAGCTGGGTTCAGAACGTCGTGAGACAGTTCGGTCCCTATCCTATGCGGGCGAAGGATACTTGAGAAGAGTCGCTTCTAGTACGAGAGGACCGAAGTGAACGCACCTATAGTGCGCCAGTTGTCGCGCCAGCGGCATAGCTGGGTAGCTATGTGCGGATGTGATAAGTGCTGAAAGCATCTAAGTACGAAACACACTTCAAGATAAGGTATCCCTGCCGTAAGGCACTAAAGACTCCTCGGAGATGACGAGGTTGATAGGCTGCAGGTATAAGTGTAGCAATATATTAAGCCAAGCAGTACTAATAAGTCGTGCGACTTAGTCATTAAATATTATTAAAAGATGGTTATAAATTTATTACCAGACTCTACTCTTTCAGCTTTCAGTTTATTGATTTTGACCAAAAAGTTTTCTGGTGGCTATAGCTATAGGGTTACACCTCTTCCCATTCCGAACAGAGAAGTTAAGCCTATAAACGCCGATGATACTGCATGCGCAGGTGTGTGGAAAAGTAGGTAGCCGCCAGTTTTTATTTTAAAGCCCCTTTACGGGGCTTTTTTATTTTTAAACAATGCATCTTTATATATGATTTGAATTAGATATCTACATAAGAATTTATAGAAAGCACTCGATAACCCTTTGGCTGAGCAGTCAAAGGGTTTTTTATTTAATATAATAAACGGAGGCTGTATGAATGACGCTGGTTTTATTCCGCAAAGAAAGGTGTATGCCTATACTCAGACAATTAATGCATTGCCTGAAGAGGTATTCCCTTTATTATGTCCCGTGCGCGAAGCTGAATGGCTTGATGAGTGGGACTATTCAATGATTTATTCTGTTACCGGTTTTGCAGAGCCCGGGGCGGTATTTTCAACTTCGTCCCCAGGCGAGCAGGATACCATTTGGATAGTTACAAAACACGACAGGCAAAATATGATTGTTGAATTTACCCGGTTTACACCCTTCAACAGAACATGCGTTCTGCGTATAAGAGCAATGCAGTTAAACGAAGCCTGCTCTTCGGTTGATATTGAATACGTATATGTAAGTTTCTCTGAAGAGGGGAATGATTATTTGCGGAATTATTCTAAGGATGAGTTCGATAAGAATATGAAATTCTGGGAGGACTCTATGAACCATTATATTGCAACGGGCACTCTTTTAAAAAAGAAAAAATAGTCAACTGCTCTTTGTGTTTACAGAAAAGGAAATCCTTTAGCGGGATTTCCTTTTAATAAGTTATGCTGCACAACCGGTATCGCCAATACCGCATTTTAATTTGTCCTGTTTTATCTCCGGGGATATGGATGAATAAATCATAAATATTTTCAAAAAATTATCAGCTAATGGCTATAACCGCTATTCAATAAATAGCTATTAAGAAATAATTTCATTATTTTTATCCAAGTATGATTTTTAAGTAACATATACCGGCTGATTAAATTGAGATTGTAAGAGCAAAAAAGTGCGCTATAAAAACCATCCGGATAATTTCTTGAAAAGGTCATATCGATTTATTTTACAACAATTTAGAAAGGTCAGTTATTGCTGACGGCACTACTTTCCGTTTAACAGACTGATTATTGACATGAAAAATTTTCTTGGACATTCATTCCACATTCCGGTACTAGGAATAGGATACTCAATAGACACCCCATTAAAAGCAGCGCCATACGGAATATCGTCAGTTATTTCGCTTGTTGACGATACCCTTTTAGAGCAAATAAGGGAAAAGCTTTGCATTAAATTCGATATGGAATTCGAACCGATTCCGGAGAATTCATTCGACAGCCGTGCGCGCCGTATTACCGAATACCTTAACATTATAAATAAAGGGGTAAAGGAGAGATTCGAGCAGATACGCAATTCTGCTTTCGAAGTTGAAGACGGTATTAAAAAATATCTTGAAATGCTTCCCGATTACTCTGAACTGAAGAAAAATTATAAATTGATGTTAACCCAGAAAGACGCCGCGCTAAAAGAAAAACTTGCCGGCTGGATAAGGGACCACCTTTATCCCGGCTCGATTGACGTTAACATTATGACAAAGCTGGACAGGGAAAAAACCGGTAAGGATGGAAAAACACTTCCTTCGGAATTTAACGAAGCTCATGCGGCATTGCGAGGATTCGCGATGAGCGACCTTGAAAGTTCGGTAGTATTTTCGGCCGGAATGAATCCGCGCCTTTACAGTTATGCCGAAACATTCAAAGATTTTTTCCCCGATAAATTGGGCCGCTTCAGAAAAAAAATTACAATTAAGGTAAGCGATTTCCGTTCGGCTTTAATACAGGGAAAATTCCTGGCCAAAAAAGGCTTGTGGGTAAACGAATTCAGGATTGAATCGGGTTTGAACTGCGGCGGCCATGCTTTTGCTACCGATGGATATCTTCTCGGTTCAATTTTGGATGAATTTAAAACCAAAAGAGATGAACTTGTAAACTCCCTGCGCGATCTTTTTATTCCTGCCCTTAAGAATAAAGGCATCGAATCGGACTGCGGCAATCTGGATGTTAAAATCACTGTGCAGGGGGGTGTTGGAACAGGGAGTGAACATTCATTCCTTTTAAGAAAGTACGATGTCGATTCAGTTGGCTGGGGTACACCTTTTCTTCTTGTGCCCGAAGTTACTAATATTGACGAGCCTACATTGGACCTTTTAAGCAGGGCGGGGGAGAAAGACCTTTATTTGAGCAATATTTCCCCTCTAGGAGTACCCTTTAACAGCGTAAGAGGGAACAGCAAGGATGAAGAGAAATTTAATAGAATAAAAGAAGGCAAACCGGGGAGCCCATGCACTAAAAAATTCCTTATGTTCAAAACAGGATTATCGGAAAAACCGATGTGCACGGCATCGATTGCTTATATAAAAGAAGCGCTTAAATTCAAAAACAACTCTGCCGATAAAGAAAAGGCTGAAAAGGATTTCAATAACACATTGGATAAAGCCTGCCTGTGCGAAGGATTGACTGCTTCGGCAATTATAACTAATAATGTAGAGCAGAAACGACAGGGTTTAGCCGTTTCTGTTTGTCCGGGACCAAATATGGCCTATTTTTCAAAAATAGTATCGCTTAGGGAAATGGTTGACCATATATACGGCCGCACGAATTTAATTACTGTCGAAAACAGGCCTAATGTATTTATGAAAGAATTAGACCTTTATATAAATTATTTCCAGAACAGGCTTAAGGAAAAAGCGGAAGATTTTTCCAAACAGACTGAAGAATATTTTACCAATTTCAAAAATAATATCAATAAGGAAATTGAGTATTACAAAACCTTAATACCCGATATTGCAGAGGAAACAGAAAAAGTAAGAGAAAAAATTAAGATCGATCTGGAGAATCTGGAAAATAAATTTATTTCAATTTTCGGAAAATTCGGCGCATAAAGGCCGGATAATTAGCTAAGTTTTACACCACCCCCTTAATCCCCCTCCTTATAAAGGAGGGGGAAATCGAATTACCAATTTTTTATCGACTAATGGCCCGCGGTTTTAACTGCAGATTAAATAGAATTTTATTAAACCGTTTCAACGATTTTTTCCCGCTATGATTATCTCTCATTTTTTTGCACCACCCCCTTAGTCCCCCTCCTTAGCAAGGAGGGGGAAATGTAGTTGGTAAATTTATTCTGCGATGCATCATAAGCAGATGGATTGGTATTACTAATAAGAAATTAGAATTACTAAAATTATATATTGGTAAAATATTGGAAAGGAATTACCCTTCACCCCCTCCTAAATAGGGAGAGGGAAATGTAAGTTTACAAATTTATTCTGCGATGCTTCATAAGCAGATGGATTGGTATTACAAATAAGATTCTAGAATTACTAAAATTATATATTGGTAAAATATTGGAAAGGAATTACCCTTTCACCCCCTCATTACCAGGGAGGGGAAATGAAGTTGGTAAATTTATTCTGCGTTGTAGCATAAACAGATGGATTGGTATCACTAATAAGAAATTAGAATTACTAAAATTATATACCGGTAAAACATTGGAAAGGAATTACCTATCACCCCCCTCCTTTATAAGGAGGGGGAAATGTAAGTTTGCAGATTTACTTTACGTTATACCGTTAGCAAAAATTATTTATAGGTAAAATATTGGAAAGGAGTTACCCTTCACCCCCTCCTTTATAAGGAGGGGGCAGGGGGGTGGTCTTAAACTTGTTTTTCGAGCATCACTTTTTCAAGCTCCTCAAGCGATTTCTCTTTAGTTTCGTGCAGGTATTTTTTAAAGAAGAAATAGCTTATAAGAGTAGTAACCGCATAAAATGCGAATACATATCCAACGCCGAATGCCTTAACGGTTATAGGGAACAGGAACGCAATTACCGCATTAAAGAACCAATGCGAGAAAGAACCTATTGAAGTACCCCGTCCTCTAATTGAATTCGGGAACATTTCCGCCAGAAGCACCCAAATAACTGCGCCCTGCGAAGAAGCGAAGAATGCAATAAACCCGATAAGCATAATAAGCTGAAAATAAGTGCCGAAAGAATTGACAAAGGATGCGAAAGCGAATAAAGCCAGAAACAGAGCCATGCCTAAAGAGCCGACAAGAAGAAGTGTCCGGCGCCCCACTTTATCAATAATGAACATCGCAAAAATTGTAAATACAAGGTTTGTCAAACCGATTATTACAGTCTGACCTATTGCAGATTCATTCGAAAATCCGGCATCCCTGAAAATATTTGTGGCATAATACATAATAATATTAATGCCCGTAAACTGGTTAAACATTCCAACTGCAACTCCTATTAAAATAAGCTTGAAATAGGGTTGTTTAAAAATATTAACTCCTTTAGAGTCAGCTTCGTGGCTAATAGATTCCTTTATTTGGGTTAGAGTCCTGCGGCTATCGGCACCGTGATTTACTTTTTCAATTACCGCAAGGGCTTCATCATCCTTATTAACTTTAACCAGCCAACGGGGACTGCGTGCCACGAAGAATAAAAGTATAAAATAAAGAACTGCTGGAAAAGTGCCTGCCAGGAACATCCAGCG
>DAHYUM010000191.1 GCA_027398005.1 bacterium | reverse complement strand
CGATGCCGAGCCGCAGAAACCGATTGGAAGCCAGATTGCAGGCGCGGGGGAGCAGATGCTGAATTTTCCTGAAGTGCATATTGAATTGTATATGGCGGATGAACTGTTCGATGGAAGCGGGCATACATTAAAGGAAATGCAGACCAAAATAGACGAAACCAAAAAACCGTTTTCAATTCCGCTGTTGCAGAAGATTGATATGGAAGTGCATACCAAATATGTAAAGGCAAAAGAAGTTGTTAACGTTGCCGGTATGATTGAAGGAACCGACCCGGAACTGAAAAATGAATATGTTGTGCTCGGCGCGCATCTTGACCATGTAGGCAGCCAGGCGGGCAAAATATATTTCCCCGGCGCAAACGATAACGCCTCCGGCTCGGCGGCTGTACTGCAGATAGCAAGGGAATTTGTAAAGGAAAAGATTAAACCGAAACGGACAATTATATTCGTCCTTTTTGCAAGCGAGGAACAGGGTTTATACGGCGCCGATTATTTTGCCAATCATTTACCGTTCGATAAAAAAAATGTTAAAGTAATGATGAATATGGATTGTATTGCAAGCGGCGACAGCATTCAGATAAACGGAGGAAAGGGCCTTCCGGAACTATGGAACGCCGGCAAAGATTACGATGCCAGGCATGCAAAGCTTATGGTTGCGGCCACAGGCGGGGGCGGCGGTGCCGATGCCGAACCATTTGCCAAAATCGGAATTCCGACTCTATATTATGTTACAACCAACGGGTATAAGCATCTACATATGATTACCGATACGCCCGAAACTCTTAACCGTCCCTTATACGTGGAAATGGTAAGAACCGCGTTTGAAGTTGTTAAGAAGGCAGTTAACGAATAAATAATCAGTTTTTACAGAGGTGTTTTACAGGAGAAAATTGAAAACCCGCGGAATTAACCGCGGGTTTTTAAATTAATTTCCTTTTTTGCCCCCGACTACCTTTAAGGCAATGCATTCATATACCATTCTATTTTCTAGGTATTCGCTAACGCTCCGTTTGATAATTCTCCATCCGTGAGCTTCAAAAACCCCTTTGGCTGCAATTGAATCCACTAACTGTGCGGCAGAATCGAGCAGATTAATCAGCTCCTTATTCTGCGCAAGAGTAAAGTGCTTGTTATTGGGAAGGCTAATAATTGATATAGGTTCAATAATCACATCCGAAAGTTCGGTAATAGGAGCAGGGGGAACGGTTTCGCGCGCTTCGAGCTTAATCATTTTTGCGCGGGCTTCAAATCCGGTAATGCTTTTCGAAAGGCTAACAAGATCGAGAAGGTAATTTCTTACGGTATTTAAGTCCTCTGCTTTTTTAAGTTCTTCAAAGTTGTTGCTGTTCTGAAGTGCTTTAGCCAAAAGGGATACTTCTTTTAAATAATGGTTTCTCTGGTTATCGGGCACAAGGTACATAATAATTATATGTATCGGTTTATTGTCGGGCGCGCCGTAATCAATACCGGTAGGGCTCCATCCTATCGAGGCAATAAGATCCTCGTCGTAAGGAACTCTTGCGTGAGGGCAGGCAAAACCTTTGCCGAGAGCCGTTACAATATTCTCTTCGCGTGTCAAAACGAGCCCTGCCACATCGGTATCGTTTGGAACCGATGGAATAGCTTCGATAATGTGCGCAAGAAATTGTAATGAATCATGTTTATCGTTATCGGGCAATTCAATTAATCGCCCTTCCTGAAGCGCGTCTAATAAACTATCCATGATTAATTACCTCCGAATTTTTTAAGAAACCATACTTTAACAAAGTGAGTTAAAATGCTGTATGTGAGAAGGAATCCTGCAATCCAGAACCAGAATGTATAAGGCAGCGGAACGAGCCCGAGCGACCCCGCAAACGGTGAATAGGGGAGCCATGCGCCGACCAGCATAATAATAAAAGTAGTAAGCGTCATTGCGGTTGAAGCGTGGCTTTTAAAGAAAGGTATCCGCTTTGTGCGTATGATATGCACGATTAGAGTCTGTGTTAAAAGCGATTCAACAAACCATCCGGTCTGGAAAAGGCTTTCGAAATAAATTTTCTGTGCACCTGTTGCGGTAACGTAGTTATAGCACCCGAAGAAAATCCACATAAGGGCATAAGTTGCATAGTCGAAGAGCGAACTCATCGGCCCGATGAAAATCATGAATTTCTTTATGTTGGAAATATTCCATTTAAGCGGTTTTTCAACCAGTTCCGGGTCAACGTTATCCGATGGAATTCCAGTCTGCGAAAAATCGTATAAAAGGTTATTCAAAAGAATCTGCACCGGTTTCATTGGCAGGAACGGGAAGAGGTAGCTTGCGCCTAAAACCGAGAACATATTGCCGAAATTGGAGCTCGCCCCCATCCTTATATATTTAATGATATTGGCAAATACTTTTCTCCCCTCTTTAATTCCTTCTTCAAGAACGAGAAGGCTTTTTTCGAGCAGGACTATATCTGCGGCTTCTTTTGCAACGTCAACCGCGCTATCCACCGAAATGCCTACATCCGCCGCCCTAAGGGAAGGGGAATCGTTTATTCCATCCCCCATATACCCTACGACGTGCCCCTGCTGGCGCAGTGAGTGGATTACCTGCTCTTTCTGTGTGGGGGAAAGCTTCGTAAAAATATCATACTGTTCAACGGATTTAGCGAATGCCTCGGCAGAGAGGTTCTTTAGTTCTTCTCCGGTCATTAATTTTGAAGCGTCAATGCCAACGTCCCTGCAGACCTTTTTAGTAACAAGCGAATTATCGCCTGTAAGAATTTTAACTTTAACCCCGGCATTCTGCAGGCCGGCAATAGCTTCGGCGGCAGATTCTTTCGGGGGATCGATAAATGCTATATACCCCAAAAGGATAAGGTCGTTCTCATCGCTTGCGTTAAATGTTTCGCGCGTTGCGGGAAATTCCTTGTATGCTATTGCCAGTACGCGGTATCCGTCGTTGTTTAATTTTTCCACTTCCTCGTAAAGGTCGCTTTGAATAACGCCCAGCAGAGGATAAATTTCTTCGTCAACCTGGTAGCGGCTGCACACGGAATAAATTTCCTCTACGGCTCCTTTGCAAATAAGAACATGGTCCCCTTCGTATTCAACAATTACCGACATTCTTCTGCGCTGGAAATCGAAAGGAAGTTCATCCACAAGGCGGCATTTGCCCTCAACGTTAAGGTCAATTCGCGAAAGAACCGCGCGGTCTATAAGGTTTCTTAACCCGGTCTGATAAAAACTGTTAAGGTATGCGTATTGTAAAACATCGTGGCTTTCGTCGCCGGTAATATCAACGTGCCTTTCAAGAATTACCCTGTCCTGTGTTAGGGTTCCGGTTTTATCGGTGCATAATATATCAATAGCGCCGAAATTCTGAATTGAAGTAAGCTGTTTAACAATAACTTTCTTGCGGGACATTGTAAGCGCCCCTTTGGCCAGATTGACCGTAACAATCATCGGAAGCATTTCGGGGGTAAGCCCCACTGCAATTGAAAGTCCGAACAGGAGCGCTTCAATCCAGTTTCCCTTTGTCAATCCTACAATCATAAAAACGGCAAATACCATAAGAGACATAAAGCGTATCATAAGCCATGTAAAAGACTTAACACCTTTATCGAAACTTGTTTCGGGCCTGTTTTCAGTAAGCCTTTCGGAAATGGATCCGAAATAAGTATCGGTGCCGGTATTAACAACCACTCCGCGCGCAGTGCCGCTTAGAACGTTGCTTCCCTGAAAACATGCGTTCTGAAGTTCGAATACGAATCCCCCATTAATTTTTGAAGCCTCGGCTTTCTTTTCAATCGGCATCGATTCACCTGTAAGCACGGACTGGCTTACGAAGAAGTCTTTTGCGGTTATAAGCCTTAAATCGGCAGGAATAATTGAACCTGCGTGAAGAAGAACAATATCCCCCGGAACAACTTCGGAGATGGGGAGCTCAACTTCCTTTCCATCCCTAAGAAGTACAACCTGCGATTGAACCCTTTTGCCGAGCGCTTCAACGGCGTTTGAAGAACGGCGGTCGAGTATATAGGATAAGCCAACGCTTAAGGCAACCATGCCTCCTACAATAACGGTCGATTTCATTTCCCCAATTGCGGCTGAAATGGCGGCGATAATAAGGAGCTGAATAACGAGAGGGTTTTTGCATCTATGATAAATTTCTCCCCAGAAGCCGAGAGTTTTTGAATGAGCCAGTTCGTTGCGACCGTATTCATCCAGTCTTTCTTCAGCCGATTCGGTAGAGATGCCTGTAACATCGGTTTTAAGACGCGCCAGAGCTTCTGGTACCGGAAGGCTGCATACTTCAATTAAAAGACGTTCATTTTCGGAAGCCTGGTGCGGAGTGC
This sequence comes from bacterium, assembly GCA_027398005.1. Classification (GTDB taxonomy): domain Bacteria; phylum Bacteroidota; class Ignavibacteria; order Ignavibacteriales; family Melioribacteraceae; genus JAEXUB01. The sequence goes on along the minus strand of DAHYUM010000191.1, from coordinate 759 downwards.
GCGCCTCTTTTGTAATTGTAGCCGAAGATACTTTTGAGAAAATGGTTAATGCCATTAATTGCCTCCATTGCGTAATGATGGATGGAAGTACCTTACAACTGAGAATAGAGCCGTGTACCCGGCAGAAAAGCCATAAATGGAGTTATAAAAATTTTGAAGGCTAATTTTCATTGGTACCTCCGATATCCAAGCTTCTTTGGAGATACCAACTAATGAATCAGAGGGTCAATTCCAAAGAGTGGAGTTGTTTATATTTAACTTTGTATGATAAGCGCCAGGTTCGTCTGAATCAGGCATTTTTAGTCCTAATTTTATTTTACCTCCCAAAATATAATAATTTGAGTTAATAGGAAAGAAAAAAGCCCTTTAAAAGGAGATATTTAAGAAAAATTAATTATAAGCCGGGGCAGATAATCAAGTTTCATTTGTACATGCATAAACGATAAGCGGGTAAATTAGAAGGGGCGGTTCTTGTAAATAGTAAGGAAATTGTTATCTTAGCGTTAACGTTAACGCAGAATTATGACCACCATCAAAGAAATAGCCCAATTAACCGGAGTATCGATTGGAACGGTTGACAGGGCGCTCCACAACAGGGGAAGAGTTTCGGAAGAAACCAGGAACAAAATTCTTAAAGCGGCAGACAAGGCGGGCTATAAAGCCAATATATACGCCCGCAACCTGAAGAGGGGGAAGGCATATAATTTCTGCGTTATTATGCCGGATAAAAAGAACGACAGCCGTTACTGGGAGCTTCCC
>DAHYUM010000190.1 GCA_027398005.1 bacterium | reverse complement strand
GCCATTGCTGGAGGGGTACTTTCATACCCGGTCATTTGCCTTTCAAGCCTAGGTAAGGTTCTTCGCGTTGCATCGAATTAAACCACATGCTCCACTGCTTGTGCGGGCCCCCGTCAATTCCTTTGAGTTTCAACCTTGCGATCGTACTCCCCAGGTGGAATACTTAATGCGTTAGCTGCGACACTGGATGCTAATGCACCCAACATCTAGTATTCATCGTTTACAGCGTGGACTACCAGGGTATCTAATCCTGTTTGCTCCCCACGCTTTCGCGCCTCAGCGTCAGATACGGACCAAGAAGCCGCCTTCGCCACTGGTGTTCTTCCAGATATCTACGTATTTCACTACTACACCTGGAATTCCGCTTCTCTCTTCCGAACTCAAGACCTGCAGTATCGACGGCAGTTCTACAGTTAAGCTGTAGGATTTCACCATCGACTAACAGGCCCGCCTACGCGCCCTTTACACCCAGTAAATCCGGACAACGCTTGCCCCCTACGTATTACCGCGGCTGCTGGCACGTAGTTAGCCGGGGCTTTTTCTAAGGGTACGGTCAATGCAGGGTGTTAGCCCGCTTTTTCATCCCCTTCAAAAGAAGTTTACAATCTTACGACCTTCATCCTTCACGCGGCGTTGCTGGGTCACCCTTCCGGGCATTGCCCAATATTCCTCACTGCTGCCTCCCGTAGGAGTCTGGACCGTGTCTCAGTTCCAGTGTGGCTGATCATCCTCTCAGACCAGCTATCGATCGTTGCCTTGGTAGGCCGTTACCCTACCAACTAGCTAATCGATTACAAGCCCATCTATAGGCGTTTCATGAACTTTAACAACACTACCATGCGGTAACGTTGAATTATTTGGTATTAGCCCATCTTTCGACGAGTTATTCCTAACCTAAAGGTTGGTTGCTTATATATTACTCACCCGTGCGCCAGTGTACTATAGATATTGCTACCTAATTCCCCTAGACTTGCATGTGTTAAGCACGCCGCCAGCGTTCGTCCTGAGCCAGGATCAAACTCTCCGTTGTACAATTTAATTTTTGTGTATCGCTTTGTCGAACTACTAAAGAATTTTTTTTAGTCACTCACTCTGTCAAAGAACTTAATCAAAATTGGATTACTAACTTAACGCTAAAAACCTCGATTGTCAAGTAATATTTAAAAATAATTTGAAAAATATTTTCGGGAACCCTTTTTCTTTGCAGCTTTATAAGAAAGTATTCAACGTAAAAATTGCGTTATTTGATTATAAACGCTATTTTTAACCATCAAAAGAGGATTTTTGAAATGTCTAAAACAAAAAAAACAATTTCCGAAAAAAAAGCTTCTAAAGAGTCTCCTTTCAAATCTTACTGGACCAGAACCAATTACATCCTTTTCGGTTTGGGGTTTGTTGCCCTTATTTTGGGCTATTTTCTCCTAAGCACCGATCCTTGGGACGGATTTACCTCCCTTACTGCCGCCCCTATTGTTCTTTTATTGGCTTATATAGTTATTTTCCCCCTTTCAATTATGTTTATCCGTAAGAAGAGCTAAATGTATCTTGCAAAAGTTACCGGAAATGTAGTCTCTACCATTAAGAATAAACATTTAGTTGGATTTAAACTTCTTCTTGTTAAACCAATTGATTTACAGGGGAATGTTAAAGAGGAAAATGAGATTATAACCATAGATCTTGTTGACGCGGGTATTGGGGATAATGTTATTGTTGTTGACGAGGGGGATGCAGTCCAGCAGATTTTAGGGCATGAGAACGCCCCCGTTAATGTTATGATTATTGGTGTTGTGGACAACATCGAAACTCAGGACATTATTTAATAAATTGACAAATCTATCCATTGACGAATTATCATATCTGCAGCTTTTATTGAATGTTGAGGGGATCGGCGCTTCGCGGGCGCTGATCCTTAAGGCACACTATGGCCGGTTTGAAGCCGTTTTTAATTCGCATATTAACAATATAGGCAATGTTGAAAGCATAGGGCTTATACTTGCCAACCGGATTAAAGCCGCAGGGGGGCAGATAAGCGAATTCAAAAGGAAAACCGAAACACAGCTTAACATTGCCGAAAAACTTAACGCATCTATAATCACTTATTTTGACAATGACTACCCCTCACTTTTACGCAATATTTATATGCCCCCCATTATTCTCTTTGTAAAAGGAAGTTTTTTAAAGGAGGATGAAAACTCTGTTGCCATAGTTGGCACCCGCACCCCTACCCAGTACGGGAAGAATATAGCCGAAAAATTTACCGCTGATCTTACGGCAAATAAAATTACAATTATCAGCGGACTTGCCCGGGGTATCGATTCGGCCGCGCATTCAACCGCGCTTAAAAACGGGGGAAGGACTATTGCCGTTACCGGAAGCGGGCTTGATGTTATTTATCCCCCCGAGAACAGGAGAATTTACGAGGAAATTGCAGAAACAGGCATGATTGTAAGCGAGTTTGATTTCGGCACCAAGCCCGATGCGCAAAATTTTCCAAGAAGGAACAGGATTATTTCTGGCTTATGCCTTGCCACTCTTGTAGTTGAAAGCGATATTAATGGGGGCGCTATGCAGACTGCCAATTACGCGTTCGACCAGGACAGAGAGGTTTTTGCCGTTCCGGGAAACCTTAATGTTAAGCAGAGCGAAGGCACTAACTGGCTTATTCAAAGCGGCAAGGCAAAACTTGTTAAAACTGCCGAGGATATTCTGCTCGAATTAAAACTTAAGCTTGTGCCTGAAATAGGGAAGAATATTCCCCTCCCTAAACCGGAAATGAACCTGTTTGAAGAGAAAATTTACAATGTTCTAGCGGGGGAGGCTAAACAGATAGACGAAATTGCTTCCCTTAGCGGACTATCGACTGCCGAGTGCCTGGTAAACCTTCTTTCACTTGAGTTTAAAAATGCCGTACGCCAGCTGCCGGGCAAAAAGTTCGAGAAAATAAATTAGGAATTACTCTTTCAGATCTCCATAGCTAAAGCCAAGGCATGCCGCAAAAGCATAAACCAAAATTATCTTTAACCGTTATAAATTTTATAATTCAGCGCTGGTAGCAGGCAACTGCCTGCCGAGATAAGATGGGATAAATTTAAGAGGGTATTAGTACTTTTTCTTTCCTTTCCAGAGCAATTTAAGCCTTTCTTTAAGCCCTTTTTCCTGTCCGTTTTCGGTGGGTAAATAATATTGCCTGTCGGCAATTTCCTTAGGCAGGTAATCCTGCTGTGTAAAGTTATTCTCAAAATCGTGCGGGTATTTATATTCCTTTCCGTATCCCAGATTTTTCATAAAGCTTGTAGGCGCATTGCGCAGATGCACCGGAACACCGTACAGGTCTTTATTTTTAACATCCTCGTAGGCTTTTCCAATTCCCATGTAGGAAGCGTTGCTCTTAGGGGATGAAGCAAGATATGTAGCGCACTGCGCAAGAATAATCCGGGCTTCGGGCATTCCAATCTTATCCACAGCGCTGAAAGCGGCTTCGGCAAGAACAAGTCCGTTTGGCGAGGCATTGCCCACATCTTCCGAGGCAAGAACAATCATTCTGCGGGCAATAAACAAGGGGTCCTCCCCTCCTTCGAGCATGCGCGCAAGCCAGTAGAGAGAGGCATCCGGGTCGCTGCCCCGCAGGCTTTTAATGAAAGCCGAAATGAGGTTGTAATGCTCTTCACCGGCTTTATCGTAAATTATATTTTTCTGCTGGATTATGTTCTCTATAGCTTCTTTCGATATAATCAGCTTATCCTTCTTAAGGTCGTGTATAACGCAAGCTTCAAGAACATTTAAGAGAGTGCGCGCGTCGCCCCCCGAAATGTAGATAAGAAAATCCCTGTCCACCTCTTCAATGTTCAGCTGTTTTAAAAGGACATCCTTTGTAAGCGCGTTATCAATAATTTTTTCAAGGTCATTCTTCTGGAGCGATTCGAGAATGAATGTTCTTGCCCTCGACCTGAGGGCTGGAATAACTTCGAACGAAGGATTTTCGGTAGTGGCCCCTATTAAAACAACTTCTCCGGTTTCAACTGAGGAGAGAAGCGCGTCCTGCTGAGCCTTGTTAAAGCGGTGGATTTCATCGATGAAAAGGATGGTCCTTTTATTCATCATAAGGTTCTGCCGGGCAATATCAATAATGCCCCTTATATCCTTAACCCCCGAAGAGACAGCGTTCAGCTGGTAGAATTCGGAATTGGTGCATTCGGAAATAATTTTAGCGAGGGTAGTTTTACCGGTGCCCGGAGGCCCCCATAAAATAAGGGAACTAATCGAGTCGTTTTCAATCATAACCCTTAGAGGCTTCCCTTCCGAAAGAAGTTTTTTCTGCCCCTGAAAATCGTCAAGGGTGCGGGGGCGGCATCTTTCAGCCAGCGGCTGTTTTGGTATTTCCAGGTTTTTATCCAAGGGAAATTACTTTTCGCTTACTTTAAGAATTTTCTCGTTCGGGCGGTGCATATCAAATTTTTCGCGCGCCACTTTCTCAATTTTATATGAGCTCTTTTTAAGAGAGTCAATTTCTATGTTAAGGGAATCGAGCACAAAATCGGCCCTGCTTATTTGCGCCTTAATGCCGTTAAGTTCCTTTTTCAGTTTATAATATTTAATCACGCCGAAATCGTTAATAAAAAGGAATGCGAGCGCCCCTCCTACTATAACGGTGATAATAAGAGAAATTAATATTTTACTGCTCTTTATTTTTTTCATTTAAGCGAGAATTTAATAATCGAGTCAATTAATTCTTCGAACGTAATGCCCGCCGCCTTAGCCATTTTAGGCACAAGGCTTGTGCTCGTCATGCCCGGCAGAGTATTAATTTCCAGGCAATAGGCTTTCCCTTCGGGGGTAAGCCTGAAATCGATGCGGGAATAACTTTGGCACCCGATAGAATTAAATGCAAGGAGCGCCTTTTTCTGGAGGAATTGGGCCGTTTCCGGGGTAATCTGCGCCGGGACCTCATATTCGCTCATTCCCGAAGTGTATTTGCACTCATAATCGTAATAAGTATGTTTCGGCTTAATTTCGAGCACAGGAAGAGGGGTCTGGTTTAAAACCGCCACGGTCAATTCACGTCCCGGTATATATTTTTCAATTAGAGCCTTTTTAGAGAGGTTTAGAGCCTTTTTAACGGCAGGTTCAACTTCTGCCT
>DAHYUM010000018.1 GCA_027398005.1 bacterium | reverse complement strand
CCGATCTAGGTATATTATCTTGATACTCTTCAGAACGGTTCGAAAGATCTTATCCTTTATTTCGGTCCTTATTGGTACACGCCTGCAAACGGTCCTGCAAAACCGGTTAACGGCCAGGTAGTTACTTTAACAGGCATTAAAGGTTCTTTTATGACTCCCCCCATGTTTGCGGTATATACTATCGACGGCAGCCAGTGGCGCCCTTCAACAGGAATTCCCCCATGGTACAAGGGAGTACTTAGAAGAAGTTCAATAGATACTACTAAGGTTTACTGTTCTACCGACAGCCTTTCATACTTTGGATTTGCTCCCGGAAGTATGGGAAGCGGAATGATGGGTAACGGAATGATGTGGTCCGATTCCCTTTGTGTCGAATTATTCGAAATGAGGGCTGACAGTTTAAAATTCCTCAATCCGGGGGATGCTGTAATGGGTTTCCATTCCGATTCCTTCTTTATGAACGGCACCTCGATGATGAGCGGAAACGGTTATGGTATGATGAGCTATATGAACCAGATTAAAATGCGTTTTCATGTAAATGCCGATTCTCTTATGCATAGGGGAATTTCAATGGGTAATGTTGTGCTTAAATACCTCGATACGGACAACCAGTGGAAAGCGGTTTCGGGGCAGTCATTGGATACCTCTACAGGTATAATAAGCGTTTCCTCATCGGCTTTATATCCATATTATGCAATTGTTCCTGCATCGCCTAATGCAGTGGAAAAGCAGTCGGGCCTTCCCACAGGCTATGAACTTAAGCAGAATTATCCTAATCCTTTTAATCCATCCACTAATATCTATTACTCAATTCCTAAGAAATCGAATGTATCAATTAAAGTGTTTAATATAATTGGTCAGGAGGTAGCCGATTTGGTCAACGGAGACAAGGAAGCGGGTACTTACACCGTATCATTCAATGCCGCCGATCTTCCGAGCGGAATATATTTATACGAATTGAAAACGGATAATTTTACGGCCATAAAAAAAATGCTTCTGCTTAAATAAATTTTCCCCTAATCTGTTAAAAGCCGCTTCTGCCGGAGCGGCTTCGTTATTTTAAATTTACCGTTCACCCTCCCCATATTGGAACATTATATCGAAAAATTTTATGGTTTTCATTTCCGGTAATGGTTTTGAGATTTTTTTTACCTTCCTGAAAATCTTAAAAATCCACAAAACGAGCTAAAAACAGGGTTTTGCGAAAATATTTAAACAACTACGAAAAATTTCGTAATTATTACGAAACTTTTCGTAACATTGAGAGTCTAAATTAACAGAAAACAGAGGAATTAGGAAATGGCGGCAAAACATTTTCAAAAACCAACTGAAGCTGAACTTGAAATACTGCAGATTCTCTGGCAGGAAGGGGAACAGACAGTTAAGCAGGTTAACGATAAGCTAAGTGAAAAGAAGGATGTAGGGTACACAACCACTCTAAAGATTATGCAGATAATGTTCGAGAAGGGATTGGTTGCCAGGGAAGCGCAGGGGCGCAGCCATATTTACACCGCGGCTGTGGATGAAACTATTACAAAGCAGGCAATGCTGGACCGTTTATTGGAAACTGCATTCGGCGGCTCGGCTATGAACCTAGTGCTTCAGGCTTTGGGCAACTGCGAAACCTCTAATAACGAACTTGAACAGATTAAAAAAGTAATTGAAGAAATAGAAGGAAAAAGGAAATGAACGCGATATTAAATCTATTTCCGGCGGAAATTGCCTCTTCGATAGGCTGGACACTGCTTCACTCTCTTTGGCAGGGGGGCTTAATAGCGGTTGGACTTTATTTTATCCTTTATTTTCTGCACGCCAAAAGCGCAAACATTAAAGCGTTCCTTTCATTTGCCGCTCTATTGCTTTTATTTCTTTCAGCCGCGGCTACTTATGTAATAGAATACAATTCCGCTTTGCCGGCAGGCAGTGGGGCTGTTGCGGCTCTGCAGGTTAACAGTGCCGATTTGAGCCTGAATTCAGCCGATGTTAAAAATTTGACTGATAATACAGGTATGTTTTCGCAGATATATACATCCTTTCAGCATATTTTCAGGGAAAACATAAATATTATAGTAACTTTCTGGTTTGCCGGGTTCCTCTTTTTTGCACTCCGTTTTACCGGCGGTCTGGTTTACACCGCACGGATTAAAAGAAAAATTATACTTATAGATGAAGAAATTTGGGATGAAACCCTTAATTGCCTAACACGCAAAATAAATTTGAAGAAAAAAATAACTCTGGCCGAATCGGCTATTGTAAAGGTTCCTATTGTGCTCGGCTATTTCAAACCGATGATACTACTTCCTTTGGGATTGGTAAGCGGACTTCCGGTAAGCCAGGTTGAAGCCATTATTGCACACGAGATTGCGCACATTAAAAGATATGATATTTTAATAAATCTATTTCAGTCAGTTGCCGAAATATTCTTCTTTTTCAATCCTTTCGTATGGTATATATCCAATAAGATAAAAGCCGAAAGAGAGAATTCGTGCGACGATATAGCCATAGGGCTTTGCGGAGACGAGGTGGTTTACGCTAAAGCGCTGGCTAACGCAGAAATTTTTAAAGAAAGCAACGAGCCGCTGTTTGCTATTCCTCTATTCAAAAACCAAAATCAATTATATAGGAGGATTAAGAGAATGTTACACAAAGACGAAAACCGGAACGGCTTTAAGGAAAAGTTTGCCGCAGCGCTTATTTTCATGGGCATTTTAATAGCAGCCGCGGTTCTTAAAAACACCGGCGCAGTAAATATCGATGACGGTGTTAAAACGAATAAAGCCGGCTTTACATTCCCATCCTCTATATTTGTGGGGGATAAAGAACTTACGGGTATAGAGGTAGATACTACAAAAGCCATTAAAGGCACCCGCTCTTTCTCATATTTCCAGAAAGAAGATGGCAAAATGAAAAGATACAGAGCCCGCATGAAGGATGGTAAACTTGCAGGACTTTCGATTGACGGTGAAAAAGTGCCTCAGGAAAAGCTTGACGGCTACAGGAAAGATGTTGAAGACGCTTTTGCCAAACTTGACGACGAAGGCTATTTCTTCCCTGAAAAGCTGTTCGATGGAAATGAGTTCTTCAATTCAAAAGAATTCAAAGAACAGATGGATAAACTTCAGAAGGAACTTCAGGCAAATGAGGGCAAATTAAAAGAGCATTTCAATTCGGAAGAATTTAAAAATGAAATGGCAAAGGTTCAGAAAGAAATTCAACAGCACTCAAAGGAACTGAATTCACGTTTCAAATCGGAAGAATTCAAGAAACAGATGGAAATGGCCCGTAAGCAGATTCATGATGCAACAAAACATCTTAGGGACAGCGATTTTTACAATGAAGGCAAATTCGACCGTAAAAAGTTCAAAGAAGAAATGGACAGGGTTGGAAAAGAACTTGAAAACCTGCCCGACCTTAAAAACCTTGAAGCACTTAAAGGTCTTGAAAAATTAAAATTGGACAGCCTTGTTAACCTTTCGCACCTTAAAGCTCTGGAGAATATTAAAATGAACGACCTGGCGATGAAGGGATTAGATAAAAGCATGGAAGAGTTCAATCTTAAAATGAAGGACTTTAATGCCAATATGAAAGTTTTCAAGGAAAAAATGAGAGTATTCGGCAAGTTCATTAAAGAAGTTAAGGGAATGCTGGTTGATGAAAAATTAATCGATAAAGACGATGACCACGTTAACCTTAATATTAAGAAAGACGGTGTCTATATCGACGGCAAAAAACAGTCCGACGCAGTTTTTGAAAAGGTTAAATCAATCTACAAGAAATATTACAACAAGGAATATGACGGCGATTTTAATCTGAATTTTGAAAAATAACCCCCCCAAATAAAACCCCTTGTTATGGCGGAGGTGCTCATCGCGGCGCCTCCGCTTTTTTTATGCCTTCTATTGTGCATAAAATAAAAAACCCGGACTAAGCCGGGGTTAATTTTAAACTGTTTATTATTCGTGTTACGATCTTTCTTCCCAAACCTGTGCTAGTGTAACAATATTCTTAACCGATTCTTCCATATCCTGTACTGCCACATATTCAAGGAATCCGTGGAAATTATGTCCGCCAGCAAAAAGGTTCGGCGTAGGAAGCCCCATATAGCTAAGGCGTGAACCGTCTGTGCCCCCTCTAATAGCAGACTGGATAGGCTTAATATTGAGCCTCTTTAAGGATTCGACAGCGTATTCTTCAACCATCGGATGCTGTTCGAGTACATATTTCATATTGCGGTACTGGTTAACTATGTCAAAATCGAATGTTGTGCCGGGAAATTCCTTAATTACATCCTCGCACAATCCTTTTAAAAGTTTTTCGTAATCAACCAGTTTTTCATCCCTGAAATCGCGGATGATGAATTTTAAAACGGCCTGTGTCTCGTTGCCATTAATCTGTGTGCAGTGTACATAGCCTTCCCTTCCTTCGGTAGTTTCGGGGGAAAGGGTGTCCTTTGGAAGCATCTCAATAAAACGTGAGGCAACCTTTACGGCATTAATCATTTTGCCTTTGGCATATCCGGGGTGGACGTTCTTTCCGTTGAATTTAATCACTACACCGTCAGCGCTGAATGTCTCTGTTTCAACTTCGCCCCTTGTGCCTCCGTCAATTGTATAGGCAAATTTGGCTCCGAATTTCTGGACGTCGAATTTCTCTGTTCCGCGTCCTACTTCCTCGTCCGGCGTAAAGCAGACCCTAATTTTACCATGTTTAATTTCGGGGTGTGCAATAAGGTAATTCATGGCGTCAATAATTTCGGCTACCCCCGCCTTGTCGTCGGCGCCTAAAAGAGTCGTTCCGTCGGTAGTAATAATATCGAACCCTATCATATCTTTTAATTCCGGATTTTCATCGGCCTTAATGATTTTTGTTTTATCATTCGGCAGTACGATATCGCCCCCCAAATAGTTCTTGTGTATAACGGGGTTTACGTTTTTGCCGGTTACTGCGGGGGATGTATCGACGTGTGCTATGAAACCGACTACCGGTACATCCTTGTCGCTGTTTGAAGGGAGTGTGGCTGTAACATATCCGTATTCATCCATTCCGGCATCCTTCATGCCTATCGATTTAAGCTCTTCGACAAGCAGTTTGGAGAGATCCAGCTCTTTTGAGGCGCTTGGGAACGATTCTGCATCCTCATCCGACTGGGTGTCAATTTTGGCATACTTTAAAAATCTGTCTACGCAGGTAAACTTATAATCTTTATCAAACATCTTTCCCCCTTGGGAATTTATTGAACGGTTTAATTACTTGGCTAATAATATCGAAAAGAGCCTTATTTTTCAATGGAAACGTCTGATTTACTTTGGAATATTTTATATATTCATTATCAAAAAATCAGTATTTTATTTCAAACAAGAGGGCAGTATGAATCCTGTGGAGATTATCCGGAAAAAGAGGGAAAAAAAAGCGCTAACCGAAAATGAAATCGAGTTTATAATATCAAAATATACCGAGGGCGCTCTGCCCGATTATCAGATGTCTGCCTTTCTTATGGCAGGCTATCTCAACGGATTCAATAAGAACGAAACCGCGTACCTTACCAAAGCAATGCTCTACAGCGGCAAGGTTGTGGACCTTTCCAAAATTGCCGGAATTAAGGTTGATAAACATTCCACCGGCGGTGTAGGAGATAAAACAAGCCTTATTATTGCGCCCATTGCCGCGGCGGCAGGGGTTAAAGTGCCTATGATTTCGGGACGCGGACTCGGGCATACCGGAGGAACTTTGGATAAGCTCGAGGCTATTCCGGGGTTCAGCACAAGCCTGGACCTGAATAAATATAAAAGCATTATTAAAACATGCGGCGCGGTATTAATAGGCCAGACAAAGGAAATTGCCCCTGCCGATAAACTGATATACGCCCTGCGCGACGTACCCGCTACTGTAGAGTCAATTCCACTTATTACCGGAAGCATTATGAGCAAGAAACTTGCCGAAGGAATTGACGGCCTTGTGCTTGACGTTAAAACCGGTTCGGGAGCTTTTATGAAAAGCTACCGCGACGCCAAACTTCTCGCCCAGTCCCTTACAAATACAGCTAAGGCATTCGATAAGAAAGTAATTACATTTATTACAGATATGAACCAGCCTTTGGGGAATTATATAGGCAACTGGCTGGAAGTGCACGAATCGATAAATGTGCTTAAAGGGGAGGAAATAAAAGACCTTCTCGAAGTTTCGCTTAACCTTGCCGGCGCCATGCTTTATATGGGGGGCAAAGCCGACAGCATTAAGCAGGGAATAAAAATATCGCGCGATATGATTAATTCGGGGAAGGCTTTTGCCAAATTTGTAGAAATGGTTAAACTGCAGGGGGGCAATGTTAATATTGTTAACAACCCGGACCGTTACCCGAAAGCCGATATAATATATGAAATCAAATCGGGGCATTCGGGCTACCTTAAAACAATTGATAATTACGAAATAGGGATGGCTTCGCTTGAACTTGGCGCGGGAAGAAAAACAAAAGAAGATAAAATTGATTACGCGGCGGGAATAATTTTCTATCCGAAAATCGGTCAGAAAATTTATAAAGGCGATTTGATAGCCACGTTATTTACCAATAAAAGAGACCGTATTAAACCTGCCGAAGAAAGAATACTTGCGGCTATGAAGTTTTCGAAGAATAAAGTGAATGCACCAAAACTGATTAAGGAAATTATTTACTGATGGCTGATATCAGCCTCCCGTTAAAGGTAAACAGAGGAGGATAAGATGATTTTTATTTTGGGAATTATTATTGCGTTTGTTTCGTTTTTAGTCTTTGTCCAATCGAAAAAAGCAGAGAAAAAACAGGAAACGGCCGTTGCCATGATTGGCCTTGCCGCGGGGCTTGCCATTATTATATTTAATCTTTTTACCGTAATTCCGGCCGGGCATATCGGCGTTGTCGATTTCCTCGGAAGCGTCAGCGATAACACACTTAAATCAGGTGTGAACATTGTTAACCCGCTTGCCAATGTGGTTAAGTTCAGCGTTAAGACACAGGAACTGAAGGAAACAATGAGTGTCCCTTCTAAAGAAGGCCTCAGCGTATCGCTCGAAATAAGCCTTCTTTACAGCCTCGACCCCGATAACGCATCTAAAATTTATAAGACGGTTGGCGAGAACTACAGCGAGATAATATTAATTCCCCAGTTCCGTTCGGTAGTGCGCGGTGTAACGGCACGTTACGAGGCCCGCTCCCTTTATACAGCTTCGAGGGAACAGCTTGCAAAGGAAATTAAAGATGAACTTGAAGGGCTTGTCGGCCCCCGGGGGCTTAGGATTGAAGCGGCTCCCTTAAGGCAGATTGTACTTCCGGCGGGGCTTACTGCGTCGATAGAGGAAAAATTAAAAGCCGAGCAGGAGAGCCAGAGAATGCAGTTCGTGCTTAAAAAAGAAGAGCTGGAAGCCGAAAGAAAAAGAATTGAAGCTAAAGGAATTTCCGATTTCCAGGCAATTGTTTCTAAGGGTATAAGCGCCCAGCTTCTGCAGTGGAAAGGGATTGAGGCTACCGAAAAACTTGCCAATTCACCTAATTCTAAAATTGTTGTCATCGGCTCCGGAAAGAACGGTCTGCCCATTATCCTTAATAACAATTAATTCTTTCCATAATTATTACATTTAACCGGATTAATTATGCCTGTACCGAAAAAAATAAAATTGAACAAGGAAAGCCAGTCCCTTCTAATTGAATGGGATAATGGAAAAGTACATAATTTTCCCCTTGCATTCTTAAGGGATGAATCCCCCGATGCGCAGAATAAGGGGGAGACAATTTTATGGCGTCACGTTCCCCCTCCTCCAAAGGAACCCGATAAACCGGGCAAATATGAGATAGCATCCATAGAGCAGGTTGGCAGTTATGCAATAAGCATTAAATGGAAAGATGGCTACGATTACGGAATCTATTCGTGGGATCTTTTATTGAAAATGGGGGAATATCTCGAAGTAAGGGATGACTTGCATTCCGATACTGAGCATAAGCATTAAAAAGTAATTATTCTTTCGGTTTTTTGGTCGGAACCGTAAATGAAAATTTAGTGCCTACGCCAAGCTTGCTGTTAACGGTCATTGTACCTCCGTTCCTTTCTACAAGTTCTTTGCACAAAATAAGCCCAAGCCCGGTACCTTTTTCATTTTTGGTGCCTAGCGTAGTATGTGTTGAATCAATTCTGAATAGCTTTGCAAGGTTATCGCTTTCAATTCCCACCCCGGAATCGCGCACCGAAAACTCTACAAAATCCTCAAGATCCGAAACCGTAACCGAAATTACTCCATTCTCGGGGGTGAATTTTATGGCATTCGAAACCAGGTTCCGCAATATTGTCTCGGCCATATTCCGGTCAGAAAATATATTCCTTGAAGAATAAATGGAAGATGTAAGCAGAATGCCTTTCTGAAGCGCAACCGGTTCAAAAAGATTTTGTGTCTTTTCAATTATTTCGAAGGGCGCAATAAGTTCAGGCGCAAAATCCATCCTCCCGGTCTGTACCCTTGACCAGCTTAAAAGGTTTTCCAGAAGGCTGTAAACGTTCTGAGCGTTTCTATTCAGCTCCATTAGAAGCGTTTTAATTTCGCCGCTGTCCATCTCGTCAAAATCCTCGGCAAGCAGTTCGGATAACCCGAGGAATGAAGTGAACGGGCTTTTAAGATCGTGCGCTATAATGGAGAAAAATTTATCCTTGCTGGCGTTAAGCTCTTTAAGCCTCTCTTCAGATTCTTCAAGCTTAAGGTTAAGAAGAACAAGCTCGTATGCGTTCCGCTCCATCAGGTCTTTATTTTCGTGCAGTTCTTCAATGTACCTGGCAAGCTGCTGTTCATTCATCTTCTTTGAAGATATATCGGTAATAACCAGAAGGTATTTATCTTCCTCTTCGTCAACCGGATTTATGTAAAATTCAACCGGAAATGTTGTTCCGTCCTTGCGGGTGCAGGCTCCTTCCGAAATTTTTGAAAGATCTTTGGCCCTGAGGAACGAATTGTATGTAGTACCGTTGAAAACCTGTTCGAATGAAAGATTAAGCAGTTCCTCTTTGGTGCATCCGAATAGGCCTATAGCCGCATTGTTGGCATCGGTAAAAAGGGCATCGCCGTAATTCGCGCCTTTTTTAAAAATAATCACCGCATCTTTAATGCAATTGATAATTGAAGTATTTATTTGCAGTGCAGGCTGCCTTTGTTCAAAACTATCCACTTTCTCAATATCAAGGATTAGTTGTTCAAATAACTTTTATTTTTCTCAGCTTTAACAAAGAGCCGGCGCACGGAGCTTACAATATTGTCGGCCTTCTTCAAGTCGTACAGCGCAAATTCCTCCCTGTTCAAGTCCTTTGCAAGGGAACGGACCGCGCCTGTAATTATCTGGGGAAGATTATTCTCTTTCATGAAAATCTCCGCCGGAAGAAGTATTATCAGGTCGAAAATTGCCGTTTCGGTAATTTTCGTAAGGTCTTTAAAAGAAATGTTTTCAAGGCCGAAACCTTCCGCAAAGAGCCCTTTCCGTTTCCTGTAATCGAATTCGGAACGCATTCTTTGAATAAGCAGGTTTGCCGCTGCGGCAACCGATATCTTAATTTCGACCATTAATTTAAATCCGTTTGTTTTTATAAGAGGTAAGGAGGGGGAATTCTAAATTCCCCCCATTACCAGTATAATGAACTTTTATGCAGAAAGAACGGTGGTAACTTTTTTTGCGGCTTCCTGTAAAGAAAGAGCTACTTCAAAATTCAATCCTGAATTTATAAGCATGTCTTTTGCTATTTCGGCATTCGTGCCTTCGAGACGTACAACAACCGGCACTGTTACGTTAACTTCCTTAACGGCATCAATAACGCCCTGCGCAACGCGGTCGCATCTTACAATACCGCCGAAGATATTAATTAGAATAGCTTTTACATTCGGGTCTGCAAGAATAATCTTGAATCCGCTAGCTACGGTTTCTTTATTGGCACCGCCGCCTACATCAAGAAAGTTTGCAGGTTCGCCGCCGGCCAGTTTTATAATATCCATTGTAGCCATTGCAAGTCCTGCCCCGTTAACCATACACCCTACGTTGCCGTCAAGTTTAATATAGTTGAGGTTATATTTCGAAGCTTCAATTTCAAGAGGCTCTTCCTCGTCAAGGTCGCGGTAGGCGAGAATATCGGGATGACGGTAGAGAGCGTTATCGTCAAAATTCATTTTAGCGTCCAGAGCAATAATCTGGTCGTCGTTCGAAATTATAAGGGGATTTATCTCCAGAAGGGAAGCGTCGGTTTCTTCGTAAGCTTTATATAATTTGATAATAAAGCTCTGGAAACTCTTGAAAGCGGTGCCAGTAAGCCCGAGTCCGAAATCTAGTTTCTTTGCCTGATAAGGCTGAATTCCTACTGAAGGGTCAATCCATTCCTTAATAATTTTTTCGGGGGTTTCTTCGGCTACTTTCTCAATTTCAACTCCCCCTTCGGTTGAAGCCATAATAACGTTTTTAGAGTTATTGCGGTCCAGAAGAATGCCGAGGTATAATTCTTTCTTATAATCGAGTCCTTCGGTAACGAAAAGGGTTTTAACAATTTTCCCTTCAGCGCCGGTCTGGTGTGTTACAAGCAGGTTGCCGAGCATTTTTTCGGCATATTCTTTTCCCTTTTCGGCTGAAGTGCAGAATTTAACTCCCCCTTCAAGAACAAGTTCTTCACGGTTGGCGGGGTTATATAATTTACCTTTGCCTCTGCCGCCGGCGTGAATCTGCGATTTAACTACGAACTGATTAATTCCTTTTGCACGGAGAGTTTCAATCGCTCCGTCGTATTCAGAAATGTTTTTTATTGCTACTCCCTCCTGAACGGGAACATTGTACTTCCTTAACAATTCTTTTGCCTGATACTCATGTACTTTCATACTTAGGCCCTTGAAAATAGTTTTAGATAATAAATAATTACATTGCCGGCAACAAAAAACCTGCAATAATTGATATAATTCAATGAAAATTAGCTCATTTATGAATCATAGTCAATAAATGGGGTTCTTAATGGAATTATAAATTAATTAAGTTAAAAAAGGATTGAAGGTTTTAATTGAATTTTGCCCCCTAGTGCTATTATATTTTGTCCCCGGGGCAATACATATCTCTTTGAAAAGAAAGTCCAATTTGTTAAAATATGTATGAACATTTGAACATACGGGCCAAAAATGAAGAAAGAGACTAAAAAGGGGAGCCTTGCGTATCTCCTGGTAATAAGCATAGCGGTTGCCGTGGGGGGATTCCTATTCGGATTCGATACCGCGGTAATATCGGGCACAATAATATTTGTAAAAAATAAATTCATGCTCGATGCCGTAAGCGAGGGATACCTTGTCAGTTCTGCCCTTGCCGGATGCATTATAGGGGTTTCGGCGGCGGGGGTTTTAAGCGACCGGTTCGGGCCGAAGAAAATATTATTCATCTCGGCGCTCCTGTTTGCCTCATCGGGCATTCTTACATCGCTCCCCCATACCTATCCCCTCATTTTAACCGGAAGAATTATAGGGGGGCTGGGGATTGGAATAGCATCGATGCTTTCCCCCTTGTTCATATCCGAGTTTTCACCCCCCGAATACCGGGGCAGGATGGTTACGCTTTATCAGCTTGCCATTACAATAGGTATTGTAACGGCCTACTTTTCGAATGCGCTTCTGCTTCACATTTCGCAGTCTTCAAATCCTCTTTTTGCCCCCGGCTCCTTTCTAAATTACATTTTTATAGCCGAAGTCTGGCGCGGTATGTTCGCAACCCTTCTATTCCCGGCGCTACTGTTTTTACTGCTTCTGTTGTTTGTGCCCGAAAGCCCCAGATGGCTGATAAAAAAGGGAGATGAAGAAAGGGCGGGGATAATACTTTCGAAAGTATCGGGCAGCGAAAAAGCGGGGCGCGAAATTGAAGAGGTTAAAAAGGCAATTAATACTGAAGAGGGGAGTTTAAAACAGCTTTTAAAGCCGGGTATGCGGATTGCCCTTTTGATCGGGATTCTGCTCCCATTCTTTTCGCAGATAAGCGGAATTAATGTGGTTATATACTACGGCCCGACTATCTTTAAGGAGGCGGGCTTCGCTTTAAGCGACGCTTTCGGCAGTCAGGTTACAATAGGAATAATAAATGTTCTTTTTACGCTTTTCGCAATCTGGAAAATAGACAGTTTCGGAAGAAGGCCTCTTCTGCTCTGGGGTGTTGCGGGGGTATCGGTATCCCTCATAATCATCGGCTTCTTCTTCTATTTCAATTTCCTTAACAGTTATATCCTTCTTGCGCTGTTTCTCTTTTTTATAGCAAGTTTCGCATTCTCATTCGGACCGGTCTGCTGGGTTATAATAGCCGAAATTTTTCCTACGCGCATAAGGGGGAGGGCAATGTCTATTGCAACTCTTTCGCTTTGGATTACAAATGCCGTAATAGGGCAGTTGTTCCCCTATATGCTCGAAACTATTAAAGCATACGGCACATTCTGGCTCTTTGCAGGAACATCGGTAATCGCATTTGTTTTTATATATAAAGTAATACCCGAAACTAAGAATAAATCGCTTGAAGAAATTGAAGGTTTCTGGACGCATAAATAAGAAATTAATTAATAATGAGAGAAATGAGATAAAATGAAATTTCAAATTGACCATAAAAGCCATCTTCCCCTTCATATACAGGTTGAAAGCCTGCTTAGGAACCTTGCCGGTGAAGAGGATTACCAGAACGGGAAGCTGTTCCCCGCGGAAACTGACCTTGCCAATATGCTCGGCATTGCGCGCAATACGGTAAGGCAGGCATTTAATAAACTGGTGCTAGAAGGGGTGCTTATACGCAAAAAAGGAATGGGCACAAGGGTTGTTGAGAAAAACGTTATAACCAATCTGGATAACTGGAGCTATACCAACGAAATGATGCAGAAAGGGATTGAAACGAAGAATTACTTAACAAAAATTACCGAAGTAACAGCCGATGCCGATAAGGCCGAAGTTCTTGGAGTGCCGAGAGGCACTAAAATAATTAAAATGGAAAAACTTAAAGGAACTAAAAAGAAGCCGATTGTTTATTTTGTTTCATATTTCCATCCGCGCATAGGATTGACCGTAAACTCCGATTTTAATACCCCCCTCTATAAACTACTCGAAGAAAAGCATTCCATCTTCGCTAGCAAATCGAAAGAGGAAATCAGGGCAATAAACGCCGATAAAACTCTTGCCGAATTTCTTAAGATAGAAATTGGAGACCCGATACTTTACAGGAAAAGAAGAGTGTTCGATCCCGGCGAAAGGATTATTGAATATAACCTTGGCTTTTACAGGGCCGACAGCTTTACTTATACAATTGATATTGAAAGAGGAAAATAATCGTCTATGGCAAAATCCGAATTTAATAAATATCCTTACATTGAATTTAATAAAGAAGCACCGGTATATAAAGGCTGGAAGGAAATTGCAGAAGAAATTAATCGTCGAATTGAGGAGCTTAATAAAAGCAAAGTTATAATAGCCCTTGAGTGCTACCATGGCGTTATTGAAGCGGAAATATTCTGGGAATTGAACGCCGCTGTTAAATTTCATTTTACAATGCCTACCAAAAGCATCTTTAAAAAAGAAGCGGAAATCAGCGCTCTTATAGGCAACGACCTTACGGAAGATCCCGTATTCGGAAGGCTTAATGAATACAGCCTTAACGATTATTTTGACCCGGATAAATTTGAAAAAGCCAGACAGGAGATTGAGAGGCAGAAAAAAGGTCCCGTGCTTGTATGCGGGGCAGGAGCTTCAACGCTTGCGCAGGCAGATATTATTATTTATGCCGATATGACCCGCTGGGAAATTATACAGAGAATGAGGAGAAACCAAATTCCTAACCTGGGATTTGAAAACCGGGATGACAGCCCCGCTAAAAAATACAAACAGGCATTTTTCTTCGACTGGCGGATTTGCGACCGTCATAAGAGAACCCTCTTCGATAAATGGGATTACTACCTTGATACAAACGAGCCTGTAGCGCCAAAGATGATTACCGGCGATACCGCAAGAAGCGCAATTAAACAGGGGGCGGCAGAGCCTTTTGAATTAGTGCCTTATTTCGACCCCGGACCGTGGGGGGGGCAATGGATGAAAGAAATTTGCGGACTCGATAAGTCGGTTTCTAATTATGCATGGTGCTTTAACTGCGTGCCCGAAGAGAACAGCGTTCTATTTAAAATAGGGGGCTCGCTTATAGAAATGCCCGCAATTAATATTGTCTTCTACTGCCCTGAAGAACTTCTGGGGAAAAAAGTATATGATATATTCGGCGCGGAATTCCCGATTCGTTTCGATTTCCTCGATACTATGGACGGGGGGAACCTGAGTCTGCAGGTGCATCCTACCAAAGAATATATAAAACAAAAGTTCAACTGGCCCTATACTCAGGATGAAAGCTACTATCTTATGGATGCCGGCACCGGCGCAAATGTTTATCTGGGTTTGAAAGAGGGGATTGTACCGGAAGATTTTAAGAGGGACCTCTTGAAAGCCGAAAAGGGGGAAACGGTTTTCCCCGATGAAAAGTATGTTGAAAAATGGCCGGTTAAAAAGCATGACCATGTTCTTATTCCCGCCGGTACAGTGCACTGCTCGGGGGCCGGGTGCATGGTGCTCGAAATAAGCTCGACTCCGTACATCTTTACTTTTAAACTATGGGACTGGGAAAGAATGGGGCTTGACGGTTTGCCGCGCCCGATTCATTCGGAACATGGATTAAATGTAATTCAGTTCAACCGGACCGTTGAGTGGACAAGGGAGAACCTGATTAACATGATTGAGCCTTTAGCAGAAGGGGACGGGTGGCGCGAGGAAAAAACCGGCCTGCACGAACTTGAATTTATTGAAACAAGAAGAATCTGGTTCCAAAAGGAAATTGAAGTTATAACGGGGGAAAGCGTTAATGTGCTAAACCTTGTTGAAGGGGATGAAATTACAATTGAGGCGGCTGACGGAGAGTTTCAGCCGCTTACTGTTCATTACGCCGAGACATTTGTAATCCCATGTTCGGTAAAAAAATATATAATCAGGCCTTCAGCGGCATCAAAATCAAATACATTTGCGGTAATTAGAGCGTATATAAGATAAGGAGAAAACAATTTATGAAAACTGGAAAAACAGCAGTGCTGATAATGTTTATTATACTCCTGCTGCCTTCTTTATTTAAAGCGCAGGTAAACAGCGGAAACGGCGAAGGAGTATATATAAGCGGATATGAAAAAGATGTTAAGGGGGAAATCCTCGGTTATCATTCTCCTCTCGCTTCGGTAAATTCCTCGCTTCTGGTTAGGAGCATATCCGAAAAAAATTATATTGAATGGGAAACCGCAAAGGTACCCGCAGGATTTAACGGCTCATCCGCCTCGTTCGTTTGGATGTTCGGCGTTGAAGCGAAGCCTGAAACACATAAATTCAATCTCTTTATCAATGATAAGTATATTCTTTCCTTTAATAATCCCAAAGATACAACAGTTTTGAACTGGAGCGTAAACGGGGCAGACTCGGTACAGCTAATATTCGATGCGACTATGGTGGATAGGTACGGCGATCTTATGGGGTTCGCCTGCTTAAAAGTGCCTAAGGGAATGTATAAAACAGGGGAGCCGCTTACCGTAAAAATCGCAGGGGAATCGCTAAACAGAAATACATGGTATATGACTTTCCGCCATTCAATTGATAATAACATAAGGGCATTCACACAGCCGGTTGTAATTAATTCCAAACCGGTTAATACACAGCCCGTAACGGTTGAAGTGATTCATTTTACCGAACCGGTTAAGGGGGTAATTAATATTGACGGAAAGAAATATGATGTTAACATAAGGAAGGGATTTAACAAGTACGATTTTACAATACCGGTTGAAAAAACCGCGCGCGATGTGAATGTGTCGTTTGAATTCAATAACGCGGTGCGCGGTAAAACATTTTTCAGTCAGGAGCCCGTAAAACAGCTTACAATATATCTTCTCCATCATTCGCATAACGATATCGGCTACACGCATATCCAGTCCGATGTAGTAAAAATGCAGATAAAGAACCTTAAAGACGCAATAGACGCGATTGACAATTCGAAGCAAAATCCTGACGGCGCCAGGATGAAATGGAACAGCGAGGTTGTATGGCCCGTTCTGCAGTATCTCAGGAATTGTTCAAAAGATGAAATTGCAAAACTTAAAAAGGCGGTAAAGGATGGTTCAATTGAGGTGAATGCGCTTTACGCAAATATGCTTACCGGATTATGCCGTCCCGAGGAATTAATGCAGGTTCTTGAACCGGGAAGAAAGATTTATGAAGAATTCGGGGTTAAGCCGAAATCGGCTATGATAAGCGATGTGCCTGGGCTTTCGTGGGGCGTTGTTCCGGTTCTTGCGCAGTATGGAATTAAATATCTTGAGATTGGGCAGAACCAGGGGGATAGAATAGGCAACACCCTTTCAACCTGGGGCGATAAGCCTTTTTACTGGGTCTCCCCTTCGGGCAAGGAAAAACTGCTCTGCTTTACTGCCGGGCAGGGGTACTCGTTTTTCCATGCGGGATTAAATTACGGAAAGCTTGTCAATCCCCTTAAGGAGGAAAAACTCTCTTACTACCTTGAACAGCTTAGGAAAGAACAATATCCTTACGATATTCTTCCTATACATTATACCGTCGGTTCCGATAACGGCCCCGTGCATAAGGAATTGCCCGCAATTGTAAAAGCGTGGAATGATAAATATGCTTCGCCCAAAATTATTATTTCAACCACGGGGGATTTCTTCAAGGCGTTCGAATCGAAATACGGCGGAACGATACCTACCGTAAGGGGGGATTATACAGGCTCGTGGGATGACGGCGCGGCTTCTACCGCGAGGGAAACTGCAATGAACCGGAGAAGCGCCGACAGGATTGTTCAGGCAGAGGCGCTTTATTCAATTACGGGGGATAAAAAATTCCCTTCGGAAGAAATTGATAAAGCATGGGAAAACGTTCTCCTTTACAGCGAACATACCTGGGGAAGCTGGAACAGTATGAGCGACCCTGAAAACGATTTTACAAAACAGCAGTGGGCCGTTAAAAGGTCGTTCGCGCTTAAAGCGGATAGCATTTCGAAGAACCTGGTGAATAACGCTCTTTTGCCAAAGTTAAATGATGCTGATGCGGTTGATGTATATAATACAAATTCATTTGCATGCACCGGATGGGTTAAACTTGAAACCGGAATAGACCTTGAAGGCAAAATGATTACAAACGGAAAAGGGGAGCCTGTTCCATTCCAGGTGATGAAAAACGGCGATGTAATGCTTTTTGCCGAAAATGTTCCCCAGCTTGGAAGCAAAAGATATTTTATTGCCCCTCTTACAAAAAAACCTGCCGGCAGCGTTACCTTGGAAGGGAATACCCTTTCGAACGGCATTGTCTCGGTAACTATAAACCCGGCTAATGGAAACATTTCTTCTTTGACTTTAAAAGGGGTAAATCAGAATTTTGTAAATGAAGATAAAACAAACGGGCTGGCAGACTACGAATACGTAAACGGCCGCCGCCCCGATAAATTTGAAACGCCCCAAAACGTGCGCATTGTAAGGGGAGAAGAGGGGCCTTTCATTAAATCAATAAAAATAATTTCGGACGCGCCCGGGTGCAACAGTCTGGAAAAGGAAATAACCCTTTACGAAGGAATGAATAAAGTTGATATAAATATTACCGTTGACAGGAAGAAAGTATATTCTCCCGAAGGAATCCATATTGCATTCCCTTTTAATATACCAGGCGCTTACGATTATATAAATACGGCATGGGCAACCTACCGTCCCGAATATGACCAGGTAAGGGGGGCATGCAAAAATTATTTCCCTGTACAGCGTTTTGTGGATGTATCCAACGAACAGCTTGGAATAACTTTAACTACTACCGACGCCCCGATGGCGGAAATAGGTGAAATAAGAACCGACGGCAATATATACGGATGGATTAAAAAAATAGATAATTCACCAACGGTATATTCTTATATAATGAATAATTACTGGGGAACCAATTACAAGGCGGAGCAGGAGGGAGTAACCAGTTTTTCGTATACTCTTCTGCCGCACCTGCGCAGGGATATGTCGGAGAATGAAAAAGCCGCTCTTGCTGTTGACCAGCCGATGATAGCCTCTCCCGTTTCGAAAAATGAAAAAGAGCATCAATCGCTTTTCACTCTTGAATCGGATAAAGCGGTGGTTACTCTTGTAAAACCGAGCAGGGACGGAAAAGGGCTGATAGTAAGATTGTTCAACACGAGCATTCAGCCGGCCGAAGCCGGATTTAAATGGGGAAGCTTTAAGGCAAAGGGAATATATTATTCCAATCCCGATGAAAAACCCCTTAAGAAAATTGAAGGGGCATTTAAAATGCTTCCCAACGAAATAGCGACAATAAAACTGGAAAAGAAGTGAAAGAAGAAAGAATTGTAGCGGGCGTGGATGTGGGGGGAACCCACATCTCATGCGCGCTGGTTGATGTTGAGAATGAAAAGACTATCTGGAATACCCATATTGATGTGCCTATTAATTCGGGCGGGAGCGCATTCGAAATTCTTGATGTATTCAGGGGGGTAATTAAGGAGCTTTGCTCGTTCGAAAAGAAGCCGGTTGGCATAGGGGTTGCGATGCCGGGCCCTTTCGATTATGCCAACGGGATTTGCCTTATGAAAGGGGTGGGCAAGTACGATTCGATTTACGGAGTAAATCTTAAGGAGCTATTTGCAGAGGCATCGGGGCTGGGGAGCGGGAATATAATTTTTATGAACGATGCCGCCTGCTTTGCGATGGGGGAATATTACGCGGGCGCCGGCAGAGGATGTAGTAGAATGGCGGCAATTACTCTCGGAACCGGTTTCGGCTCGGCGTTTATGTCCGACGGGAAAATAATAACCGAAGGAACATTCGTGCCCGAAGGGGGTATGTTCTGGAATATACCATATAAGGATGGAATTGCCGATGATTATTTTTCGACAAGATGGTTTGTAGATAATTATTACAAGCAGACCGGAAAAAAAATAAACGGTGTAGCCGATTTAATGATTCATTTCAAAAATGACAAACCGGCGCAGATAATTTTCAACGAATTTGCGCAGAGTATTGCATGGTTTATGATGCCCTGGCTTAAACTTTTCGAAACGGAAAGGCTTATAATCGGCGGAAGCATTGCCAAAGCGGAGGAGTTTTTTGTGCCCCTTATGCAGTATACTTTTGCCGATGACGGATATGATATTGATGTAAGGCTAACCAAGCTGGGGTTCGACGCGGCAATAATAGGCAGCGCAAACCTATTCAAATAATTCAGGCAATTTCCCTAAGCTTCTTAAGGTAGACTAGCTGTTCTGAAATACTATTTCGGTAACTGCCGTTAATATTAATACCTTTTTCGTTCCCCATTTTCTTTAGAACCGATTCAACTGCGCCGAACATTTCCTCCTGCGGAATGCCGTTATCGCGCAGGTGATGGATAAGTTTGAGGGTCCTGAATCCGTCGAACCAGAAATGTTTCTGTTTTGCAAGCTGTTCCGTGCTTTTGCAGCTCGAAGCAATTTTGCCCCAGCTTTCTTCAAAATTATTTTGGATAAGAAAGCTGTGCAGTGCCGGATGTATTTCGGCCGCTTTGCCTAAATACTCTGCCGCGGTTTGGATGAGTCCGCTGTTAAAAAGCGAATTCCATTTTTTCAAGACTTCGAAAGATGAAGGGGAATAGAGCAGGTATTCATTCTGCTCTTTTGAAAGATACCGGTTTACTCTTTGTCCCGTTCCGAAAGGAACACGCCATGAGCCGCGGCTTGAAGGATAGACCGAAGCCCCGTCAACTTTATGGATAGAGTAATTCTTGCACAGCTTTTCCATAAAATAGAAATCCTCTGCGGCTTTTTTCTTGTTCATCCCCTCCACTTTAATATAGCTTTCGCAAGTGCAGAGCATTGTAGAACCGATTGTATGTATTGCGTAAGAAGAACCGGCATAAATAAGTCCTAGTACATAATAGCGGAGGAAAATTTCATAATTAATGATTGCCAGCCTGCTTTCGTCGTCATCGGGCAGGGGGTGCTCAAAATTAACATACCCCGCGTTTAAATCTTTTTTATTGAATGATTCTACTATAGAAGTAAGGTATTGCTTGTTAACAGTGCAGTCGGCATCAAGGCAAATTAAGATTTTTTTTCTTTTGTTTTTATAATTGAACAGTTCAAGTGCGGTATCCATTCCAATCTTGCGGGCGTACCCCACGCCCCCCTCTTTAACGGGCATAGCTTTCCCTTCGGATGAAGCGTCTATAAATCCAATACGGATTCCGCTTTTAAGTACCGTTCCGTTAAGGGTTCCGTGCGTCTCTTTCCCGTTTATAAAATTGCGCAGTAAGGCAATTGAACGGCGGTTGTCTTCAATAATTTCATCCGGCGCGTTTAATGTGTTGTTTATTACAAAAAGGAAAAGAGTTTCGGGGAAATAGGCTGAATCGCACAGGGCAAGCGATTCGATAAGCTTTATTATGTTGCCGTATTCCTTAATGGCAGGTATTACGGCAATATTATTGAAAGTTTCCGCGCCGCTGTATTCTGCGGAACGTTTTTCCAATGAGTACTTATTCAGGTATTTAATTACTTCGGAAGGAAGTGCACCGGCCTCTATATTCATTAAACATTTTCCTCGTAATATTCGGAAGCTATAATCCGTGAGGCAATTTCAAAATTGCCCCCTTCAACCCAGTTTATCACCGTTCCTTCCTTTTCCATTTTCCGGTACCAGGTCATCTGCCTTTTGGCAAAAGCGTTAATTGCGCTGTTAAGTTTCTGGAACATATCGTTATAAGTCAATTCCCCTTTAAGATAAAGCCCTATAAACTTATACTCCAGCCCGAAAAAGAGAAGTTTCTCAATGGTAACACCGCCTTTAATTAATCCCTCCACTTCTTCTATCATGCCGTTTTTCAGTCTTTCCTTAAGCCGGGCGGCAATGCGCTGTTTAATAACCTCGCGCGGAAAACTGACTCCGATATTGAGGGATTTGATTTTCTCCTTGGGCAGAGGATTGTTTTTGCTTTCGGCAATTAGAATTGCCCTAATAATCCGTTCTTTAATCTCCAGATCCGTTTTATTGTGCTGTTCCGGCTTAAGCTTTAATAATAATTCCTTTAACTGCTCTTTATCAAGTATGTCAAGCTGTTTAATTCTTTCATCAGAAGAGTCGATTTTAACCAGTTCGTAGTTGTTTACAATTGAAGCTATAAAGAGCCCGGTGCCCCCCGCCATAAAAGGGGTTTTGCCGAGTGAATTTATTTTACCGAAAGCATCATAAAATTTCTCCTGAAATAGAAAGAGGTTGAATTCCTCATCCGGTTCGGCAATGTCTATTAAATGGTATGGTATTGACGTTCCGTTAACTATATAATCGTTCAGGTCCTTGCCGGTGCCAATATCCATCCGCTTATAAACCTGCCGGCTGTCTGCCGAAATAATTTCTCCGTTGAATTTATACGCCAGAAGAGATGCAAGGCGGGTTTTGCCTGCCGCGGTGGGGCCTAGAATTGTAATCAGGTTGTATTTCATCGTATTATAATATAGATGCGCCCGCCGGAAGTGTAATTATGAATTCGGCGCCGGCGCCAAGGGTGCTTCTTGCTTCAATCTTTCCCTGATGAGCTTCAACTATTTTTTTAGTAATTGAAAGCCCGAGCCCTGCTCCTTCCTTTTTGCCGTGGGTCATAAAGGGTTCAAATATCTTGTCGATGAAGCTTTCGGGAATTCCGAGCCCCTGGTCCTCGAAAATAATCTGAACTTCTTTGTCAATTATTTTGGTTTTAACCTTAAGAACGCCGCCGTCGGGCATGGCATCGCATGCGTTTTTAACTATATGCATAAAGCACTGATAAAATTCCTTCGAATCGAGCTTTACATTAATTTCCTTGTCCGGGTCAAAATCAATTCTGCACTTTCTGGAAACGACATACTGTTCAATCCGGCCTATAAAGTCCTGCAAAGCGGCATTAATGCCTGTTACCGCGGTTCTTAAAATAGTCTTACCTTCTGCATAGCTGGATGTAGTCTGGACCAGGTCCGATACCTGAGTAAGTTCTGTTAAAATCATATCAACCAGCTGTGTAATATCGGGGGCAAGGCTTTTTGACCTTAGATGTTCGGTGTATCTTTTGCTTACGAGCACCGGTTTCTTAATATCCTGAATAAGGAAGTTAGTCATTTTGCCTAGCGAGGAGACTCTTTCGGCGGTAAGAAGTTTTTCAACCAGTTCGGCATTCTGTATTGCGATTGCCGCATTAATCGAAATCATGTTAAGCAGTTCCTCGTCGTGTTCCGAGAATTCCCCGTTTTTGCTGTTTAAAAGCTGAAGAACGCCTATTACTTCATCCTCTTTATTCTTAAGGGGGAAACAGAGCATATTTTTGGTTACATAGCCGCTCGATTTATCCACTTCCTTTTTAAATAGGGGATGCTGGGTAACATCTTTAATATTTTCAATCTTTTTGGTGCGTGCAACGTTGCCTGCAATCCCTTCTCCAATTTTAAGCCTAATTTCCTTTGGCTCGGGGCCCATGGCAATTTTGCTCCAAAGCTCCCCTTTCTCTTTGTCAACCAGATAGAGGGTTCCCCTGTCGGCGCTTGTAAGGTCGGTAGCAACCGAAACAATGCTCGAAAGGAGGTCGTCTATGGTAACGTTCGAATTGACCAGCTCCATTGCTCTGATAATTTTATTTACTTCGTCTGTTTTCATGTCTCCTCCGGTATCGTCATCGCCGGCAGTTGTGTTGACGACGCTTACACCCGCAAGGGCGGGTTCTTCAAATTTATTAATTTCATCAAGAGGGGTAAAATCGGATTCCGATAATATAAGGGTATCTTCCTCTACGGCCGGCGCCGTTTCTTCCATTGCCGGCGGAATGTAAGAAGTTTCCTCCGGCTCAATATATTCTTCCTGTACCGGCTTCTCTTCAAAACCGGACTCTGTTTTTTCATTAATTATAATCTGTTCTTCTCCGGCAGCGTCATCACCGGGATGCGCTATAAGGGCTTCAATAAATTCTTCATCTGAGGTATTAAGTCCGGGGTAATTTTCCTCTTCCAGTTCCTCGTCGCTTTTTTTTGTCTCGAATACGGTTTCTATCTTCTCAATATCGTTTTCGTTCAGTTCAAACTCATTTGCCGTGCCGGTGCCTTCATCCGGAATGGTTTCAGTATCGGGAATATGGATTGCAATATCCTCACTGTTTATTGTGGGGAGTATCTCCTCAACGGGGATATCTTCCTCTGCCGGCATTCCTTCGCTAATCTCTTCGCCCGAAATAAATTTTTCGAGGGGGACCGGTTCGGCATTTTCGGCAACGGGAGTTTCTTCAATTGAAATTTCGGTCGAATTGTCGAATAGTCCGCTTAGATTCTCCCTTAATGCCAAATAAATTTCATTATCCTGAAACATAAGGGATTCAATTTCTTCCCTTGAAAGAATGATAAGGTAGGAATCGAGCAGGGCAACAGCGGTTGAGGTGCGGTTTGTCTCTTCAAAAAATTCGTCGTTTCCGAAGAACTCATTTTCGTTATAAATGTACGATTTAGCCTTTCCGAGCACTTTTTTCTTAATAACGTTAATTTGTCCAGAAACAATGAGGTAGATTGAGTTAGAAGAAGCCCCCTCGCGGTAAACAACCTCCCCTTCGCCAACCCTTATAAGCTGTCCTTTAACTTCGTCGAGATTTAGTGAAGCAATATCCGTATTTTTAAGGAGGATATTATTTTTTAATGATTCATAAAACTGACTGTTCATTATGAAACCCGAGAAATTAAAAAAAGCACTCCAACATCTATCGAAAAATGATAAGACACTCTCAACAATAATAAAAAACAACGGTATCTGCAATTTAACACCTAGAAAAGATTTCTTCAATTCTTTATTGGAGGCGATAATAGGGCAGCAATTATCGGTAAAAGCGGCCGATTCGATAATAAACCGGTTTTACGGACATTTCGGAGAAGCCCCTCATCCGAAGGATATTATTGCAGAAGCGCACGAAAAAATGAGGGAATTGGGGCTTTCGAACGCGAAAGTGAAATATGTTAAAGACCTTGCCGAAAAACTGCTGAATAACGAAGTTTCCCTTGAGGGGATTGAGAAAATGGGGGATGAGGAGATAATAGAGGAGCTTTCAAAGGTAAAGGGAATAGGAAGGTGGACTGTCCACATGTTCCTTATCTTCACGCTCGGCAGGCCGGATGTTCTGCCCACCGGAGACCTTGGGATAAAAAAAGCTGTAACAAATGAATACAAGCTGAAAAAACTGGCCACAGAAGAAAAAGTGGCAAAAATTTCACAAAAAATGGGCTGGGCTCCCTTTAATTCGATAGCTTGCTTATATTTGTGGAGGACGCTTGACAAAAAATAGAATCTTTCACAATCTAAAAGCATCAAATTAAATGGAAGAAAAAGAATTAATTGAAAAGGCGCAATCGGGTAACAGGCAGGCTTTATCGGAACTGATTAAGAATTACGAGCAGACGGTATATAATTTTTCCTTTAAGATATGCCGGAATAAGGAACGCGCCGAAAATACGATGCAGGAAACATTTTTAAGTATGGTTAAATCGCTTAATCAGTTTTCGGGCAACTCAAAACTTTCTACCTGGCTTTATACTGTCGTTTCGAACCACTGTTTAATGCTTGCCCGTTCGCAGAAGAAATATGAATATACCCCTATTGAAGATGACGACGCTCTAATTGACGAAAAAGATGTAACCGACTGGAGCGTTTCCCCCGAAAGGGTTGCCGAAAATAATGAACTGAAGGCTCTTCTTGACGATGCGATTTCGCATCTGGAGCCTGAATACAGGGTGGTTTTTCTTTTAAGGGACGTGGAAGGGCTTTCCACAGAAGAAACAGCGGACATAGTTAAATTGTCGGTTCCGGCCGTTAAATCGCGCCTTCATAGGGCAAGGGCGTTTTTGAGGAATGAATTAAATAAGAGTCTGAAATATGGAATTTCATAAAATAACTTGTAAAGATGTGATGAACCACATCTGCGATAATCTGGGGGAAGATCTCGATTCCCCGAAATGCAGGGAAATTAAGAACCATCTTGAAGAATGCGACTGCTGCCGCACGTACAGGAGTTCTATCGATTCCACCATTAAATTGTATAAGGAATATAATGTGGAAGTGAATGACGATATCCATAAAAGACTTATGGAGTTTATTGAGAATAACACCAAACCGTAATAAATTAGAAAAATATTGAATTTGAGTTTTATAAGGCACGCAGAGACGTGCCTTTTTTATTGGCATTCCTTATAAAATGGTTTAGTTTGACATTGCAATAATAATTGTATAATGTTGTACAGTGTTGTACAATTAAATCTTAAAAAGAGAATTAAATGACCGAAGGCAGAAAAAAGGGACCGGTTTACAGGCTGCCGCTAACAGAAGCCAGAAATAATCTTGGCAAAGTTGTTAAACGGGCTCATTTAAATAAGGAAATTATCGTGCTCGAAAAGGATGGTATACCTCTTGCCGCGATATTAAATTTTGCCGATTTGGAAGATTATCTTGAGCTGAAGGATACGAAAATGATAAATCAAATTGCCGAAGGATACACTGCTTATAAAAGCGGCAATGTGCTTGACGCGAGGGATTTGCTTAAAGATTTGGGAAAGAAAAGCAGTGCGCAAAAAAAAGGCAATAAAAGAAGTAAGAGATAAAAAACATGTACAACCTCATAGCCACTCCGGGCCATCAGAGGAATTTTAAATAAGCAGAAATAAGAATTAAACAAAAAATTAGTTAATTATTCCTTTCCGGAATAATTCAAAAGCCAGCCACCAGTCCAGACGTGAAAGCAGTTCATTCCTGCCCGAATAAAAATCTTCTGCAAGTTTAACAATCTTTTTATAATCATAATATGGCGCATTTCTCACATCGGCGGAATGGGCGGTATCGAGAATGAATTCCCTTAAATAAAAGAGTAAATCGTATCCTGAATTATCTGCAAACAGGTTCCTGTTTGTGCTTCTTTGTAAATAACTCCAGAGGCGCGATTGAAAAGAACCCATAAAGAAGGGGTGGGTAGTATTCCCTTTGGCCAGCGGAATACCTGCAAGGGTGGGGGCGTGCATTCTAATAAACTCTTTTGAAAGTCTCCCGTTTTTTCTCATCCCGGCGGGAATCGAAAATATGAGCTCGAGAAAATCCTTTTGTGCGAAAGGCATATAATTTATATGCATGCCGTCAACGCGGCTCTGCTCGGGACCGTAAAAGTTAGGCAGTCTGGTTTTAATAGAGAAGAGGTCCAGCCAGTCTTCAATATTCTTTTCATCCGCTTGCGGGAGGGAAGAGAGCAGTAAATCAAGCTGTACGGAGGCCCCTTCCTCCATAATACGGTTAATTTCTGCGGTAAATATATCCGTCTTGAATAATTTCAGATGGGGTATAATTCCCTTTGCATCTTTTCCAATTATAGCGTGCCGGCATTTCCACAATAATTTATTGAGGAATTCGCGCCTTAAAATTTCGCCGAAACCGCCGTCGATAATTACATTGTTTAATGTGCCGGCATATTTATAAGAGCGGAGCTGAAGATATGCAGATGCCGGGGCGTTTATTATTGTGCCCGAAGAATAAGCGGATAATTCTTTTATAATTCCGTCCGTCAGTTCGGCGTTATATACCTGTTCAAAACCGAATCCGAATCTTTCGGCCAGGCGTGCCGATATAACCGAATCGGGATGCCCCGGATGCCCGAATGTATGCGCGTTCCAAAGGTCTTTCGAGTTATTAATCAGTCCCGAAAGAATAATTCTTGAATCCATACCCCCCGAAAGGC
Organism: bacterium; assembly: GCA_027398005.1. GTDB lineage: Bacteria > Bacteroidota > Ignavibacteria > Ignavibacteriales > Melioribacteraceae > JAEXUB01. Next base: position 888 of record DAHYUM010000018.1, on the reverse strand, counting down.
TTAAGGATATTTTATTGCCGGCAGAAAGGGGGAAGTTGATTAATGAATTTAGTATGTCCTCAACTTTGTTTCGCGCCGAGGGGAGTTTATCAAATCCAATGGGCCATTCAAATGCTGTGCGGTAAATTGAAAAATCGGACAGGTTAATTGTGACGCTTTTGCCCGCCGTAATCCTTTCAAGGTTTTTAAAAATGCTGTTAACCGAGAGCTGGTTTAAAAGAAGCCATCTTCCGCCGAATTCAGAAAAATTAATTTCAAGGGGAATGAAACGGGCGGCTAATGCAGGCATTGTGGTAAAAAGAATTTTATCCCTGTCCTCGTACAAATAAATATCGCGCAGTCCGGGTATATCGGTAAATAATGTAAGCTTTTGTTTCTCTATTAATACGGAAGCAAAATGCCCGTTAAGCTCTTCAGGCCTGGCTTTATTGTTAAAGAAATTTTCCCATTCATTCTGCCCCATCAGCCTGTAGGAACCGTTATCTTTTTTAATGCCGGTTCCCGCGGCAGCCCATTTTGTCTCTCCTTCCGTTTTGCTGAAAAGGGTTTTATCGTTCCCGCCGCCGCATAGGAGCAGGTTCCCCTCGTTTATTAGAAAAGAAGGAGAAGATGAATTAATAACAGTAAGATTTTTCTCAATTTCTGTTTTAGATATTATTCCGAAAAACCAGCTCATTTATATTCCGGTCACTTCTTTCCGTCGGCCGGATAAAAAGGCGCCTTAATTAAGTCCTTAGCTTCGGAATAAGGTATAAGCAGATTTGTATGTCCCCACGCATAAGGGGCAATTTCATAGGCATTATAAAAGAACACAATACCGTCGGTGGTAAAACCGAAGTTGTTGTTAAGGTGGAATTTATTGTCGGGGAATTCGAAGCCCGCTTTCTT
>DAHYUM010000189.1 GCA_027398005.1 bacterium | reverse complement strand
AAGTCTCCTTTACCAATCAGTTACAGTTTATATTTCTTTAATACTTTATCAACTTCATCGGCCCAGATTTTATAGGCGGCGGCTTTAAAGTGAATGCCGTCCCATGTAAGATCGGGGCGGAGGAAATAATCGGGTGTTGAAAGTTTCTGATTTATGTCGAGGAATTCTATGTTGTTCCTTTTGGCATAATCGGAAAGCATTTTGTTTAATTTTGTAATTTCGCCGTTTCTAAAGCGGTTATCGGCGGCGGTAATGTTCCAGGCTTTGCCCCAGTCGCGTCCGGCAAAAACAGTTGCTTCAATAACGGGAATGATTTTTCTAATTTTCAATTCGGCAACAATATTAACGAAGAGCTGGTAAATCTGCTCAACTGTATAGGAGCCGCTGTAAAGATCGTTAATGCCCCCGCTAACAAAGCAGATTTTAGGTCTAAGCTTATAAACATATCCCATTCTTCTCAAATAGCCTTCAAGAATATCGCTTTCAATACCCCTTCCTACAACGTTACCCCGGTTAAGCAGTTCATTCCAGGCGGCCCCCTGAGTTCTGGAATCGCCAAGCATTACGATATCGGCCTGGGGCATTTTATAAACTTCATACAGTTCAATCTGCTGCTGGTAAACGGGATTGCTGAGATATGAAGGTTTGGTCTGCATGTTGTTCTGCTGAGTATCCTTCTGCTCCGAAAATCCGGTTAAAAGAGGAATAATTAAAAGCAGCGCAATGTTTTTCTTCGTAAGCTTCATAATACGGGCTCTCGAAAATGTTGGAAATATTTATAAATAATAAGCAGGGCAATTAACGCGCCTGCCTTTGAAACAAATAGGGAATGGCAATAATTCCCTATGCGGAAAAATCTATTTATTAATCGTCATTAAACCCGTCCGGCAGTGTAAAGGGGGGTGTTGGTTCATCCCCGCCGTTTCCCGTTTCGGGAGAAATATCCTCCGAATTCAATTCCATATCGGGTATATCGGCGTCAGCTTCCGTTTCAATTATTCCGTTATTCCGGTTAAGCTCTGCAATGCTGTTATTAATTTCGAATAGTTTTTTATCTGCCGCAGAAACGGATTCGTTAAGGCTTTTCAATCTTCCCTCGGCTTCTGAATATTCCCTGCTTATCTGCGTCATCATATAAGCGAAATCCCTCTGCAGGTCCGATTTTTTCATCTGCATATTTTCTGTTTCGTAGCGTAAAGAAGTAAAACGCGCCGTGTAAGAGGCAATATTTTCTCTTAAGGAAGAGATGCTTTCAATCAGGTCCTCGCGTCCGGCTTTAAGTTTATCCGCTTCGGCGCTCAGGCGCGAATATTCATTGCTCAATAATTCAAGTTCGTTTCTTTTGGCATCAACACCGGCTTTCTTTTCAAGCAGGTCTTTATCAACAGAAAGCGCCTCCTCTTTTTTAGCGGTAAGCGCCGCCTCAAGCTCATCGTGGATTTTACGCGTATCTTCAAAATCGGTCATATATTTTTCTATAAGGGAGCCGAATTCGTTCGAAAGGTTCAGGCTGGCCTGTTCAATTTCCTTTTTGCCCAGTTCAAGGGCATCAAGCAGAAGTTTTTTCTCTTCAACGTCTGCTGTTTTCTCCTCGGCGGCTATTTCGAGGTCTTCAATTTCTTTATTTAACGAATCTTTCTTTCCTTCAATCTTCCTGATTTCATTCCCAAGTTCGGCAAGCAGTGTTGTGTGTTTTTCAGCTTCGGCATTAAACACGCCAAGCTGTTCTTTTGCAATACCGAGTTTGCTTTCGAGCGAATCCCTCTCTTTTGTAAGCTCAAGAAGCTCGTTCTGTAGTTCATCCCTTTTCTGCGAATGTTCAAAGTAAGCTTTTTCGCTTATATTAAGGCGCGCAACAAGTTCGGCAAGATTGTTTTCCAGATTGTTTTTAATCTCTTCGTTGAGCTGTATTTTATCATCGAGGTTTTTAATTACAGCCGACTTTCTCAATTCCTCTTCGCTGTAATTATTAATGCGCAGTTTAAGCGATTCCTCTTCCTCTTTAATCCTTGCAATATTATTCTGCAAATTCTCAAACGATTCGTTAAGCATCTGAATTTCCCCATGCATTGAGGAAGTCTCGGCTTTAACGGCTTCCAGGGAATTTCTTTCGTTTTCAAGTTCGGCTTGAATTTCTCTTTCAATAGTGCTTAGATACGCAAAAGACTGTTCCTTCTCGGCAATATCGCGGTCAAGCTTTTCTTTCTTTTCGGAGGCTTCGGCAAGTTTGGTTTCAATTTCAACGGCGCGTGTCATTTTTTCATCCAGTTCGCGAGCCCGTTCTTCAAGAATGGATACCTGCGAGCCGTAAGCGGCAATTGTAGAGTGCAGATTTTCCTTAATATCTTCCAGTTCAAGAATCTTTGAGTTCAATTCCCCCAGATATTTTTCTTTCTCCGACCTGCCGGTATCGAGCGATTCGATGCTCTGCGCAAGTGAATTGCTCCTGTGGAGAAGGTCGGCAAGTTCCTTTTTTGCCTGAATAAGATTTTTTTCAAGTTCTTCGTGACTACCGTGCTTTAGCAAAACGGTATGGAGCTGGTTTTTCAGCTCGTCGTTTTCGCCAATAAGCCGGTCAATTTCATTCTGTTTTTTAGAGCCCAAAAGAGACATATTCAATCTCTCCAATTTGTACAATCGCAATTATAACTAAAGAAAAAATTTATTCTTCTGCAACCCGGAGCAGATAATCTTTATAAAGTGAATCGGGGATAGTACCCGCGAGTTCCTTAAACTCCTTTAAACTGATAAAACCTTTATTGTAGGCAATCTCTTCAATACAGGCTACTTTAAGCCCCTGCCGATCTTCAATAACGCCGAAGAAGTTAGAAGCCTGCAGAAGGGCTTCGGGGGTTCCGGTATCTAGCCATGCTAGTCCACGCCCTATTTTTTCTACCCTTAATTCCCCCATATCCAGATAAGCCTTGTTAACGTCTGTAATTTCAAGTTCACCGCGTGCCGAAGGCTTTAGTCCTTTGGCAATTTCAACAACCCTGTTATCGTAAACGTAAAGCCCCGGTACGGCGTAATTGGATTTGGGATGTTTAGGTTTTTCAACAATGGCCGCGGGTTTTCCGGTTGCGGAATCGAATTCCACAATCCCGTACCGCTGGGGGTCTTTAACTTGATAGGCAAAAATTGTAGCCCCGGGCTCTTCATTTTCAACGGCCGAATAGAAGAAATTCATTTTGCCGTAAAATATATTATCCCCCAATATAAGCGAAACCCTGTCCTTGCCTATAAAATCCTCACCGAGGATGAAAGATTCGGCAATTCCGTTTGGTGCTTTTTGAACGGTGTAACTGACCGAAAGCCCAAGATGAGAGCCGGTGCCGAAGAGTTTTTTATAAAGAGGAATAGTCTCTTCGTTTGAGATTATTAGTATTTCTCTTATTCCGGCGAGCATCATAATTGAAAGGGGGTAATAGATAAGGGGCTTATCGTAAATTATGGCAAGCTGTTTACTATATAGTTTGGTAATCGGGTAGAGCCGCGAACCCGAACCCCCCGCAAGAATAATTCCTTTCATAGCCGCCTCATTGAGTTACCAGAATGGATTCCGATTTAATTAAATTTTCAAATTCGTCGTATACCGAAAATTTGTATTCGCCGGGCGAATCGAATTTATATTTAAAATAAGTATTGCTCCAGTTAGCCTGAGTTTTAAATTTCTTTGTCTGCAGAAGGTCTTCAAGTGTATTGCTTTTTCTTTTATAAATGTGGACAATAAGCATGTTAGTGTTGAATGCCTCGTCGCTTTTAATAAACACAGTAATAGAGGCCCCGTTTTTAATTGAGACCGATTTTTTAACATTAACAGGCTTATTGCCAGTCACTTTTTCGCAGAAAACAATATTTGTGCTAAAGGGGGATCGGTAAGCCTGATTTTCGGGCGCAGGTTTTTCTTCCGCCGGTTTCTCGGTTATTTTAACCGTAACGTTTGCAAGGGCCATTCTAACGCCGGAATTATTAATAAAGTATACCGAATAATTCCCCGATTCCGAAAAAGGATAGGCGTACAGTACCCTTCCTGTCTCTTTGCCGGATGGAATTGCTTTGCTGTCGTATGCCTCAAAATTTCCCCCCACCATCCGGTCTATGAACATGTATACCATAGAGCTGTTAACCGGTTTTTTGTAGTCGAGAAAAATAGTAATAGGTGTTCCGCTTTTAATCTGCCAGTTTGTATTGGCCTCAACGGGGCGTCCGTCGGGAGATACCGATTTGCAGAAATAAATCTGCTGGGCGAACGTAATACTGCCCGCAAATAAAATAAAAATCAGCACCCTAAATAAAGACATTTTTTTATTCTGTTTTATTATTCGGTTCTGTTACGCAAAATAAAATAAGCATAAATACTGAAAGCCAAGGCCGCCGCCGCCTGAATCCAGACGGGGGTTGTAACCAGTTCTCCCTGAATTAATCCCGCAGAGATAAAAAGATATTTGGCCGCATAATATAAAAGCTTGCTTGCCGCAATACTCAATATCATCGAGCCGAAAACATTATTAATTCTTTTTGATATATAATAGAAAAGAAGAAGATTGCTAACCAGTTCCCCCGCAATAAGGAAGCTTTTGTAAAACGAGGGGTGCGAAGCTATAATAAAAGAAAAGAGAGGTAAAGTAAGTGCAATTAAAAGAGAATTCGGTTTTGAAGTATGGGCAATTGTTAAAATAAGCACTATTCTCATCGGGTCGGCATAGTAAAGGGGAAAACTGAAAAAGTGTACTATGGTAGGCATAAGATAAATAAACGCAAGAGCTAATATGTCAATTACTGCACTTTTAACGAAATTTTTCGATTTGATTAAGTTTAAAGCGTTTTCCATAATCCGTCTCTATTTAAATTTACTTGCTTACAATATAATATATTTATATTTTTTTCTAAAGAAGAAAATCAACTACTTATTAGCCCGGCAGCAGTAGATTTATGCGGATTGATTATAACTCCCCGTAAAGAAGATTTTGAAAAGATTAAACAAGATGATGTAATTGATATTTTTAGGCAAATAACAATTTCAAAAGAATATTTTGAATTTTTGAGAAAGAAATTAGGCGAGGCGTTTACTTTCTAAACTGCTTACCGGTTATAACTCACAACGTTTTTATAGCAATCACACTTACATCGTCTTCAAGT
>DAHYUM010000188.1 GCA_027398005.1 bacterium | reverse complement strand
AGACCTACCCGCTTGACGTTGTATTCAGGGGGCGCGAAACAGTAAGCGTAGGCGCCGGTAAATTCGACTGTATTATGGTTGAACCGCTGGTTAAGGAAGGGGGGCTCTTCAAAAGCGAAGGCTCTATAATCATCTGGCTTACTAATGACGACCTTAAAATACCCGTTAAGGTAAAATCTAAAATTATTATCGGTTCAATTGATGCCGAACTGACAGGATATTCGGGGCTTGCCGGTACCCTAAAATCGAAAAGGGACAATTAACTAATATATATTATATTTGTTCTTTTAATAATTTGCTGCTGTTATTATGGAAGAAGAAAATTTCAATATTGAGCATCACGACGGGGAATTCAATCGGCCTCCTAAAAAAGAATTGAAACCGAAAATTTCTCCCGTTGGGGCCGCGTTTATAGCAATGTTCGCAATATTTCTCCTTTATCAGGGGATGGGGGGTATTCTTACGGTTCTCATTCTGGGGCTCGATATTCAGAAAATGGACCCCACTCTGCTCCGATTAATGACTATTGCAGGCCAGATGCTCTTTATTCTGCTTCCTACCCTTATTCTGGCTAAATTCATTTATGAAGATGTATCAACAATTATCCGGTTCAAATTACCCCGTTTAAGCGAACTGGGTATATTCTTCCTCGGATTTCTTATTATCCTTCCGCTTCTTCAGAATCTCGCTTATGTCCAGTCATATCTTATTGAAAAATATGCGCTCCTCAATCCATTTGTAAAACAGATGAAAGAGTTTTTCGATTCGCTCGATAAATTCGTAGGCGATTCCTATAATTCCCTTTTCTCGGTTAAATCGCCCATCGATATTATCCTTATTATTCTTGCAATATCCGTTACCCCCGCTGTCTGCGAAGAGGTCTTTTTCAGGGGCTTTATTCAAAAAAGCTTCGAACTTAAGTGGAAGCCTTTCTGGAGCATTCTGGTGTCATCCCTTGTTTTTGCGCTCTATCATTTCAGCCCTTACGGCTTAATTCCTCTTCTTATTCTAAGCAGTTTCCTCGGGTATGCGGCATATAAAAGCGATTCCATATTTGTACCGGCTTCAATACATTTTGCAAATAATTTTTTTATGATTATCTTATATTTTATTGTAGGGGCCGAAGCTGTCGAATCGAAACCTGACCCTAATGTGCAGATTGCCCCTTACCTTATTCTCTTGTTCTTAAACGTTATTGTCCTTTTGGCCTGGTTTTTCTTTGTGAATAAGTTCTATAGGAAATCCAAAACAAATTAAAAGGAGGCTGACATGATCTGTCCTAAATGCGAATACGAATATGTGGATGGAATTAAAGAGTGCCCCGACTGCGGTACCGAATTAATTCCTTCGGAAGAATTCGAAGGAAACCTGGTGCATTCGTCCGATTACATCATCGTTTATACCTGTTACGAAAGGTACGAAGCCGAGATGATGAAGGCCAACCTTGCCGGCGCAGGTATTGAGGCAATTATTCTTGAACAAAGCGATAGAAATTTTCCCGCCATGGGGGATCTTGAACTGGTTAAGCTTCTGGTTAAGAAAAAAGATAGCGAGGATGCTGTGCAGTTTATAAATTCTTCTATTAATAATCTGTTAACTGACGACGAAATATAATATATGAAATTAAACAATACTCTCATCCGCACTATTGTAGCCTTAATAGGAATACCTTTTATTATTGCCGCCTGTTACCTGGGCGGCATTTTATTCCTCATTTTTGTTCTTGGAGTCGGGCTCCTTTCATTTCACGAATTTTCCGTTATGGCCGGACATAAGGAGAGTTATGTTAATTATTTTATTGGTATGGCCGCTGTTGCTGTTATTATTATTAACGGTTACAGCCGTTTTGTCGATTTTGAGTATCTTCTTTTAATCCTTATCCCTCTTCTTACCTTTGTTGAGCTTTTCCGCAATAAAGAGTCGGCCATACTAAACCTCGGTTCTACACTGCTTGGTATTTTTTACATCGGCCTCTTTTCCTTTTCTCTTATAAGAATAAGGGAGTTTTTCGGCTTTTCGCATCAGCTTTACACTCAGGGGGGATATTTAATAATCGCCCTTATGGCTTCAATATGAGCCTGCGATTCGGCCGCTTTCTTTATTGGCACTGCAATAGGCAAACATAAAATGTTTCCACGGGTAAGCCCTAAAAAAAGTTGGGAAGGAGCTGTTGCCGGTTTCCTCTTTTCAGTCCTTTTTATGATTGCCGCCCGCGCTTTAATAATTGATTTTCTCCCCCTTTCCGATGCCATTATGATAGGCTTAATTTCGGGTATTTTCGGGCAGGCGGGGGATTTGATTGAAAGTCTTCTTAAAAGGGATGCCGGAGTAAAGGATTCTTCCTCCATTATTCCCGGGCACGGAGGCATTTTCGACCGCTTCGATTCTCTTCTTTTTACTGCCCCCCTCGTTTATTTATATCTGACCCTTTTCGTAAGATAAAACTTTATATCCGGAATTATTGTTAAATTTACACCAATAATTCAGAAAGTTTTAGATGAAAAAAGATAAAATTGGCATTATTACTTTAGGCTGTTCAAAAAACACGGTCGATTCGGAAAGGCTTATTAACCAGCTCCGTCTTAATAAATTCGATATCTCCGATAATCCCGAAAAATCGGATACGGTTATTATTAATACCTGCGGCTTTATCGAAGCCGCAAAAGAGGAATCGATTAATACCATCCTCAGCGCGGTTGAACTTAAAAAAGCAGGCAAACTTAAAAAAGTTATTGTTACCGGATGCCTTTCGCAAAGGTACAAGGAAGACCTTATAAAGGAAATTCCAGAAGTGGACATCTTTTTCGGCACAGAGGATTATGAGGGTATTGTAAAAAACCTTGGAGGAAACCTTAAATACGAACTTCTGGGGGAAAGGGTCATTTCCACCCCTAAACATTATGCGTACCTTAAAATTTCCGAAGGGTGCGATAATCCCTGTTCCTTCTGCGCAATTCCTCTAATCAGGGGGGGGCATAAATCCAGGACAATTGAAAGCCTGGTTGAAGAAACCTCTTTCCTTGCTGAAAAAGGAGTTAAGGAAATTATTGTTATCGGGCAGGATACCACCGATTACGGAAAGGATATTTACGGCAGAAGGAACCTTGCCGAACTGCTTACCAAACTCTCGGAAGTTAAGGGTATTGAATGGATTCGGCTTTTATATGCCTACCCGTCTCATTTTCCCGATGATGTTTTTGACGTAATGGCCGGCAACCCTAAAATTTGTAAATATCTCGATATGCCTCTTCAGCATATTTCAGATAACGTGCTTAAATCGATGCGGCGCGGCATTACTAAGGGTAGAACAATTAAGCTGATTAAGAAAATTAAGGAAAAAGTGCCCGGCATTACTTTGCGCACTACTTTCATTGTGGGCTACCCAAACGAAACCGAAGCCGATTTTGAGGAATTGTGCGGCTTTGTAAGCGAAACCGGGTTCGACAGGATTGGGGCTTTTACCTATTCTATTGAAGAAAATACTCACAGCTATAAATTAGGCGATTCTGTTGCCCGCGAGGATAAGGAAGACCGGCTGGCAAGGCTTATGGAGATTCAGAATGCCATTTCTTTTGAAAAAAATAAATTGTTAATTGGAACTGAAGTTAAAGTTATAATTGATAGATTGGAAGATGATAAATACTTTGCCCGCTCCGAAAAAGACGCTCCCGAAGTTGACGGCGATATTATCATTAATAAAGGGAATAACAGACTGCATATAGGCGGATTCTACAATGTTAAAATTGTTTCCGCTTCCGATTACGACCTTACTGCAAAAGTGATTTTAGGATAAGGGGAATAGAACATGAAAAAGATTTTATCCATATTGATTTTAGCCGCGGGCACTCTCTTTGCCCAGATAGGCAATCCGGGGGAAGATTCAAAAAGCTTTGCGCTTCCCAATTTTTACATAGAAGCACTTTCCAATAAAGGGGCTAAACCGGGGCTTTCAAGGCTCGATGTATATATCCAGGTCCCTTTCTCCAGCGTTCAGTTCGTTCGTAACGATTCCCTCTTTACCGCTTCTTATACAGTTACACTTACCATATTCGATGAAAACAAGGAGAATATTTTCTACGACCAGAACTGGGTTGAACATCTTAGAACAAACAGCTTCGAAGAGGCGAATTCCCCCTACAGCTCCAATTATTCACAGCGCAGCATCGAGCTTAAACCGGGTAAGTATTCATTGTTCTGCAGTGTAGAAGACGGCGATTCGAAAAAGCTTTCCATTAACGAAGCCGTGCTTAATGTGCGCGCCTTTTCCGATTCCCTTGGCATTAGCGATGTGCTCCTTATTGACAAAATTATTAAAGACAAGGATGGGGACCAGCTGGTGCCCGATGTAGCGCGCATTATTACTAACGATACCGAAACTCTTCCCCTGCATTACGAAATTTATTCCCCGGACGATGCAAAATACACTATCGCCTATACATTAAAGGATAGCAGGGATACACTACTCTATAAAAACAGCGAAGAAAAAAATCTTGTTAAAGGGGTTAACCTGATTACTTACACGCTTAGTAATTTTAAAATGGCACTCGGCGAACTTCATCTCGGCATCACTGTTTTAAAGGATGGGAAAGAGCTTAAAAGTTATATTAAATATCTAAGCGGAAGAATTGCGGGGCTCCCGGCCTCAATAAGCAGTGTTGACGATGCAATTGACGAAATGGCCTATATTGCTTCGGGGGCTACTATTAAATACATTAAAAACTCGGCCACCAACGAGGAGAAACTTAAAAAGTTTTTCGATTTCTGGGATACTAAAAAACCCTTGCCCAATTCCGAAAATAATCCCGTTATGAAGGAATATTATAAGAGGGTCGATTATGCCAACAGGCATTTCAAAGGCACCCCTTCTGGATGGAAATCGGATATGGGCATGGTGTACATTGTTTTAGGCCCCCCCGATTTGGTTGAGCGCCAGCCGATGCCTGCCGAAAGCAATCCGTATGAAGTGTGGACCTACAGCCACCTTAACAGGCAGTTCGTTTTTTATGATGCTACAGGGTTTGGAACTTACAGGCTGCAGAACCCCGATTATGATATTCTAAATGGCGCGGGGTTGAGATAATATGATTCTTACTATAACTCTTAATCCGCTTCTCGAACGCAGGCTTCACTTTAAACAGATTACCCACGGTGCGTCCAACAGGGCGTTTAAGGAATTTTTTACGGCAGGGGGCAAAGGCA